>CALMNJ010000253.1 GCA_937868675.1 uncultured Bacteroidota bacterium
AGCGGTTTTGCGGTGCGGCGGCGCGCCTGTTTCATCTCTTCTTTTCGGGTCTTCTTATCCAGTTTGAGCGGTTGCGTTTCCATATTCTGTTAATTATGTTTTTGTCATCAGGGCCAGCTGAACCAATGGAAGGTACACGAGGGTTCCGAGAAACAGTCTGCGGGCATTGGCATCGGTGGGCATGCGGTAAAAATTAAAGGCCTGCATTAAAATGGCGAACCCACAAATAAGGGACGCCAGAGTACACAATAAACCAACCATGCCGAAGGCAAAAGGCAATACGCCTACCACCAGCAAAAAGGCACTATAAAGGAGTACCTGAAATTTCGAAAAGTCGTCCTTACCACCCCGCGATGGAAGCAAATGAAAATCGGCCCTGGCATAATCATCGTTATTAAACCAGGCCAGCGACCAGAAGTGTGGAAATTGCCAAACAAACTGAATCATAAATAGCAGGAATGCAAAAAAGCCCACGCTGCCGAAGCCCCCGGTAGCAGCCACCCCGCCAATAAGCGTTGGCAAAGCACCTGGAAATGCCCCTACAAATACCGAAAAAGGGGTGATTCGTTTTAGCGGTGTGTAGGCCAATGCATACAGCAGAATGGAAACAAAACCCAGTATGCCGCAAAGCGGGTTTGTATAAAGCCACAACACTACCGTACCAAGTAACCCGCACACCGTGCAAAAAACAAATGCCTGTTGCACACTTAGGATGCCCAGTGGCAAAGGCCTTTCGCGGGTTCGCTCCATCAGCTTGTCGAGGTCTTTTTCTAAAATCTGGTTAAACCCGTTGGCAGCAGCTGTAACCAAAAAACCACCTGCACACAGTGCCAGGGCGGTAAGCCAATCGGGGTTTTCGGCTATGGTGAGGTAAGTAATAATGGCCGAAAACACCACCAGAGAGGCCAGCCGGAACTTGCCCAGTTTTATATATGCCGAAACTTTTGAATACGGAGCAGATGCTTCGGTAATATGAGCAGCGTTGGTGTTCAAAAAAGCGCAAATTTATAACATAATCCATTGCCTTATTTACATTGTGGTAAAATTTCAACACAACGCGGTTGTTTTAGGACTGATTTTCCTCACACTTTATGGCTGCCATAACGGCTTTCAAGGGCTTTTAACTTTTATGTTTCCAAATAACTTGTATGTTAAATATTTTGTTACTTTTGTTCGCAAAACATATTGAATGACGATGAATTCAAATTTATTACGCACCATTGGCGCCGGTTTATCTGTAGCAATGTTACTTACAGGTTGCGATGGACTGGGCAAAATGCTTAAAAAACAAAAGGACATTAAATACACCGTGACTCCCAACCCTGTTGAAATGCACGGCGACACTGTTCAATTCAGCGTAAATGGGAAATTCAACCCTAAACTTTTTCAGAAAAAAGTCACCCTTACCGTTACGCCGGTAATTAAATACGAAGGCGGCGAAAAAGCGCTTAAACCTGTTATCCTGGTGGGCGAAAAAGCCACCGGAAGCGGTCAGAAAATAAGTTTTTCGAGTGGTGGAACATTTAACTACACCTCCGAAAAATTCGGTTTTGAACGGGCCATGCGCAACGCAACCGTTGAGCTGCGTGCCGAAGGCCAGGTAAAATCAAAAAAGAAATCTTTTGACCCGGTTCAGATTGCCGATGGTACGATGGCCACTTCGCTCCTGGTTCGCAACGACGAAAAAGGAATTATGGCCAAGGACGCTTTTGTAAAAGTGGTTCCTGCCAACCAAAGCACCCACATTTATTACCTCATCAATCAGTCAAACGTTCGCCCTGCCGAAATGAAGACTGAAGAAATGAAAGCCATTAACGATTTCATTGCCAAAAACCTCGGTTCGATCTGGTATGAGTTCAAAGGCATCAGCGTGTCGGCATACGCCTCACCTGATGGTGAAACTGATAAAAACGAAAACCTGGCGAAAGACCGTGCCAAATCAGGTTCGGAAGCCATGATGGCCGAGTTTAAAAAGAACAAAGACAAAGCGGTAACGTTCGGGAAATCGAAAGAGCAGTTTATAGTTGGCACCACTATGGAAGACTGGGAAGGATTTAAATCCTTGATGCAGCAATCCAGCATGGCCGATAAAGATCTGGTGCTTCGTGTGCTCTCAATGTATTCGGATGCTAATCAACGTCGTAAGGAGATTAAAAACCTCTCAAAAACTTACACCGAGCTGGCTGATAAAATTCTTCCAAAACTGCGTCGCTCTGAAATTACAGTGAACGTTGACAAAAAATCGCGTACCGACGAAATGCTCTCAAGGCTTTCGGTTTCAAACCCTGATAGCCTTTCGGTTGAGGAATTGCTTTATGCCGCTACGTTAACCAACGATATTAACACCAAAGCACAAATTTATCGTGCCGCCGAAAAACAATACGGCAGCGACTGGAGAACGTCAAACAACCTGGGCTGCATTCTGATGATGCAAAACAAGGTTTCGGAAGCCGGCGAAGCGTTTGCACGTGCTGCCAAAGCAGGTGGCTCAAGCCAATCTGCGGTTAATAACAACATGGGTGCTATTGAAGCTAAAAACGGCAACCTGAGCAAAGCCATGGAGTATTACAGCAAAGCAGGTGGCAGCGCCGAAACAAATTACAACAAAGGAATTATTGAAGTGCGTTACGGAAAATACGCCGATGCTGTAAGCGATTTTGGAAGCTATAATGGCCACAACAAAGCGCTTGCCCAACTCATGTCGGGTGGAGCCAGCTCCGTTTCGCAAACCATTGATGGCAGCAGCGAAAAAGACATGGCATACAGCCATTATCTTAAAGCAGTAGCTTATGCCCGTCAGGGAAATGCCAGCGAAGCCATTAACAGTTTAAAATCGGCTATTGAAAAAGACAACTCGTACAAAGCTTACGCTAAAGACGATGCCGAGTTTATTAAACTTCGCAGCAACGCAGGCTTTACCGGCCTTCTCAATTAAGCTAAAACTATTGTAAATTAAAAAGCCCCGCGAGCAACCGCGGGGCTTTTTTTGTTTTTATTCTTTTACTAAAGCTGCTCTAGCCTATTTCCGCTTTGGCCGCAGCCACATTCGACTTAGAATTGCCAACAAATAGTTTGCCCTTGGTTAAAATAACAGGGCGCTTTAAAAAAGTGTATTCCTGAAGGATCAGCTTTTTGTATTCGACCTCGGTGGATGGCTTGGGGTTGAGCGTTTTATATTTGAGGGCCACGCGACTGAACAGGGCTTCGTAGCTGCCTGAGAGGGCTTTCATTTCTTCAAGCTGCTCTTTGTTAATTTTTTCGGTTTTAATGTCCTGAAACGTAAATTTTTTCTGCTTCAGTTTAAGTTCGGCAATAATGCGCGCGCAGGTGTCGCAGGAAGAGAGGTAGTAAATCTTGTTCATGTTACTGTTTATTGTAATTAGTTATTTACTGTACAAAAGTAATCACAGTGCTACACGATGGTCCGGTTCACTTATTTTGCCGATGCACTCAGCCATTTCTTAATATCAGCCAATTCGTCGGCTGTGATTGTATGTTTAAATTTGTATTTTTTTAAATCCACAACGCGGGCTTTTTTTGTCTTTAAATAACCGGCTGCTTTTTCCGATTCGGCGACTTTTATCACATCATCCTCGGTTCCGTGGCCGATAAAATAACCAAGCCTGCTCATTTGCTTTTCATTAACGGTGTGGGCTCTGCTCTCGTCGAGCATGCGCCCGCTGAGTGCCACCACGTTTTTAATTTTATGGGGCGCATACAGAGAAAGTTCGTAACTCATAATGGCACCCTGGCTAAAACCCATTAAGGTTACGTTGGTGCTATCGAGTTTAAATTCTCGGCAGGCTTTCAAAATAAAATCCAGTATCAGGTTACGGCTTTTGATAACGTCGGCGTAATCGTATTTAAATTTCCCATCGGGAAGGAATTGCATTTGGTACCAGCAATACCCTTTTGAGTCTGTAATTATTGGCGCCCTGAGCGAAAAAACCGCCTTGCCTGCTCCCAGGTCGCCTTCAGCCAGGCTCATCATACCCTGTTCTTCGCCCCCGTACCCATGCAAAATAATAATTACCGCGCAGCCTTTTGAATTACCAGGCGACTTTAACGCATATTTGAGCGGGCTTTGTATGATCTGTGCCCTTAAAGACACAAAGGGCAAACACAAAGCGGTGATTACTACAGCAAGCCTTAGCTTTCGCATCATCTTCCTCTTCTCTTTTTATGATCAATAAATTTAGGTTTGCTGCCTCCTTCGTTATTTGCAAACTGAAAGCTTAACTGCTTTTTTATCAGATCAGCATCCTGCACCACAATCTGAACGGGATCGCCAAGCGCATATATTTTGCGCGTGTTGCGCCCCACGTAACGGTAATTTTCCTCATCAAAGGCAAAGCTATCGCCTTTAAGATCGCGGCTGCGTATCATGCCCTCGCATTTGTTTTCCACAATCTCCACATAAATGCCCCACTCCGTTACGCCGCTTATAATGCCATCAAAAATCTGCCCCACTTTATCTTTCATAAACTCCACCTGTTTGTATTTTACCGAAGCGCGCTCAGCCTCGGCGGCAAGGCGTTCCATATCGCTGCTGTGTTTACATAAAAATTCGAGCTCGTCTTTGGTGGAATACGTTTTGCCACTTAGTCTGGCTTCCAGTAATCGGTGAACCATCACATCCGGATACCGGCGGATTGGCGAAGTAAAATGAGTGTAATAATCAAAACCAAGGCCATAGTGTCCTGCGTTTTTGGTTGTGTAAATGGCTTTGGGCATGCTGCGCACAGCCAGCAGTTCCATCATGCCCTGCTCTTTCTTATTTTTTACATCGCGCAACAGCTTGTTAATGCTTTGTGCCACTTTTTGTTTGCTGCCCAAGCTCATCTGGTAACCAAAGCGCGCCGCAAAGCCGCTCAGTTCCTGCATTTTCTGGTCGCTGGGCACATCGTGTATGCGGTACACGCACAGGTTTTTCGAATCGTCCTGCCTTTTGTTTTTATGTTTTGAGTGTTCGCCACTTTCTTCGTCGCTTTTCCCTTTTCCTAAAAACTCGGCCACCTTGCGATTGGCAAGCAGCATAAAGTCCTCAATTAATTTATGCGCATCTTTTTGCGTTTTAAAAAACACTCCCAGCGGGTTTCCTTCCTCATCCAGATGGAATTTAACCTCGGCCTTATCAAAAAATATAGAGCCGTGTTTTGTACGCTCATCACGCAGTTTTTTGGCCAGCCGGTCCAGCAGCATCAACTCTTCCTTATAGTCACCGGTTTTAGTTTCCAAAATGGTTTGCACCTCCTCGTAAGTAAAGCGGCGGTCGCTATTTATCACGGTGCGGCCAAACCATTGGTGGTGAACGTTTCCATCCTCATCCATTTCAAACACCGCGCTGAAGCAAAGTTTTTCTTCGTTGGGACGCAGCGAGCACACAAAATTACTGAGCACTTCGGGCAGCATGGGAATGCATCGGTCAACCAGATAAACACTGGTGGCACGCTGCACAGCCTCTTTATCCAGCATGGTATTTACTTTCAGATAGTGGCTCACGTCGGCAATGTGCACGCCGACTTCCCAAAGGCCGCTGCCAAGTTTTTGAAGCGACAGGGCGTCGTCAAAATCTTTTGCATCAACAGGGTCAATGGTAAAGGTGGTAATTTTTCTGAAATCGCGGCGCCGGGCTATTTCAGCG
>CALMNJ010000254.1 GCA_937868675.1 uncultured Bacteroidota bacterium
ATCCTGTTCATTGCCATATTGGTTCCGTTGCACGCCCAGCAGCCCGGCGACACTATAAAAGTAAAAGCGTTTAAGTATGGCAGCACCACACGCGATACGCTCATCAATTTCCCTCCGGGCAATCTTACTTTTGATAAGATTATTATGAAATACAACATGCGTTGCAAGAACAACCTTATTTCAACGCAGGCCAACCCCAATCAGGGCTGTGGCGAATGGGATTATTCATGCAACACCTTTATCGTTGATTCTACACGCATTGAAAACGACCTGAATCAGGCACCCAGCCATATTATTTCCAATTTTACAGGAACAAATTTTCCAGCCACCTCCCAACCGGTTTTCGACTATTATAATTTTACCCAAACCAATGTAACGCTTAACAATACTATTTCTGAAACGCAATACACGCTTAGCCCGGGCAGCAATACGCTCGGCATCTTAAAAACCGACCAGCGTTCGGGCCGCGTTCAATTGTTGTTTACCGCTACCGAACTGGCAGCCGCAGGACTTACCACGGGCAACATAAACGGATTGTTGCTCAAGGTTCTGAATGCAGGCGGTGGCGCCAACTTCCTGCGGGTTGACGTGCAGCAAACTACCGCCTCAAGTCTCAATGCAGCCACCGTTACAACTACGGGCTTCACCAATGTTTACAACCGCAACTACACCTTTACTAATGGCGATAACCGAATACAGTTTCATACACCATTTGCATGGAACGGAACCAGCAATATACTGGTGGATATTTCGTTTACCAACACCAATCCTTCCAATCCGGTGGTGCTGGCAGGCAACGCAACCAGCACGGTGATGACGCTTTATGCACAAAACAATTACGCGCTCGAGCTTGGTTCGTTTGGTCATGTAAACCTTAACGCTAGCATGATGAATGCCATCAGCAACGAAATTACAGTGGCTTTTTGGGTTTATGGTAACCCGTCTTTTTTGCCGGCTAACACCTCTATTATTTATGGTACAGGAAACAATGGCACCGACCGTAACCTCAACATACACCTGCCCTGGAGCAACAGCAGCATGTATTTTGACTGCGGCTACAGCGCCGGGGGCTATGACCGGATAAACAAAGCCGCTGTATCTGCCGAGATAGCGGGACAATGGAATCACTGGGCTTTTACCAAAAATGCCGCCAACGGAAATATGAGCATTTACCTCAACGGCGTATTATGGCAATCGGGTACCGCTCTTACAAAAACCATTTCAATTGCAAACCTTTTCCTTGGCAAGGATAACCTGCTTCAAAACAATTATAAGGGTAAAATAAATGAGCTCACGATCTGGAACAAAGAACTTTCGGCTTCGGATATTGCGGCCTGGATGAACAAGCCTGTTGATAACACCCATCCCAATTACAACAACCTGCTGGCTTACTACAAAATGAACGAAGGCACCGGCCTGTTGGTTACCGATAGCAAAAACAACCTTGCTTCAACCGGCACCAATGTACAATGGACCTACGACCGTGGCTACGACCTGAAACGCTCGTTCAGCGAAATATCACAACGACCAACGGTTGTATTTTTGCGCGGCACGTACAATCTCACCACCAACACACTTACCGTAAAGGATTCGGTAATGCGCAACCCAGGCGTGGTGCAGCAATACTCCATCACAAACAACGCCAGTGTTACACCAATGACACACGATGCGGTCGTGCTCGTTTCAACTTACACACTTAATCAGGCATCACCTTCCAATATTTATAATGGCGATACGGGTGTGCTCACCGGTACACAGGCTGTAAGTTCACAGAGTACCATTACCATTTCAAATTTGCCATACTTTAAACGTTATCCGTATTACAACGAGATCATGTCGTTTGTAACGCCTTATGGCAAGGGGCTTACCATGGGCCCCAACGGCAAAAGCTGGTATTACGACCTAACCGATTTTGCGCCCCTGCTCAAGGGCCCTAAGCGTTTGCTTATGACCATGGGTGGCGAATATCAGGAGCAAATGGATCTGGATTTTTACTTTATTGTTGGAACACCACCACACCACGTGGTTAATTTCAACCAGCTTTGGCAGGGCGCTGCGCGCTATGGTGGTATTGGTATTGCCAGTATTAACAACGACACAAAGTTTAATACACAAACACTTACTATGCCTCAGGCGGCTTCGTTTAAAATGCGCCACACCATTACAGGTCACGGTTCTCAGGGCGAGTTTGGTCAAAACGGAGGCGTAATAACACACTACTTTAATGTAAACGGTGGGCCAAACGAATTCAGCTGGAACATTACACAATTATGCTCCGACAACGTTGTTTATCCACAGGGTGGCACCTGGGTTTATACCCGCCAGGGCTGGTGCCCCGGTCAAAGTTCCTTGCTTAAGGAATTCGATATTACGCAATATGTAACGCCGGGTGGCACGGTAACACTTGATTACAACTGTTCAAACCCGCAGGTGAGCGGGGGCGATTACCGTTATCTGGTAGCCAGTCAGCTGGTGAGTTATGGGCCTGCCAACCGCGCCACCGATGCTGCCATTTTGGATGTGCTGGCTCCTTCGGATAAGGCCGCTTACTCGCGCACCAATCCGGTTTGCGGAAACCCCATTATAAGAATACAAAATACCGGTTCGGTAACTGCTACCAGTATTGAAATAGACTACTGGATGAACAACTCACCGGTAAAACAAACCTACACCTTTACCGGAAGCCTCGCCTTTATGGATACGGCCACCGTTGTGTTGCCCATCAATTCCCTTTGGGGACATGGCATTACCGCAACAGGCAATGTGTTTCATGCCGAAATAAAAAGCGTGAATGCAAGTGCCGATACCTACACGGTAAACAATGTTTATCACTCGCCCTTTGTAATGGTTGATATTTTACCGCCCTCGTTTGTAATAGAATTTAAAACCAACAACAACCCCTTTGACAACGCCTACCGCATTGTTGACGAAACCGGCGCCACGGTGTTGGGAGGAAGCCAGTTAACAGCCGCCAACACAATATACAGCGACAGCTATTATATGGAAGGGTGTTACACGCTTATTGTGGAAGATTACGGCGGAGACGGTTTGCAATGGTGGGCCAATACGGCGCAGGGAAGCGGTTATGTAAATATCAGGGACGCCAACAACAATCTGCTCAAATCCTTTCAATCTGATTTCGGTAAGTATTTTGAGTACAGTTTTACCACGTACAATCCCCTTTCGGTAAAGAGCAATGCGCTGAGCAATGCATACCGCATTTATCCCAATCCTTCACACAATGCGTTTAGCATTGAAGGTGATCTCGAAAACTCGGAAGTGAAATTATGCGATGTGCTGGGCCATATTGTTGCTGCACCTTTGCAACGCAATGGTAAAGGCATTGTGGTAAACACCAGTGGCCTGGTTCCGGGCGTTTATTATGTAAGCATAAGCGATGCGCGAGGCGTAAGTGTGCGCAAGGTGATTATTAACTAATTCGGCAATACGTTTTTTTGGAACAGAAGCTCTTTTTGGGCTTCTGTTTTTTTTGTATCTTTTCAGAATTAAAGCGTATTTACACTTAACAAAACCAATCCCATGAAAAAAATCTACGTCATTCTGGCCTTTCTTTTTATTGGCCCCGCGGCAATCAAATCACAGAACTTTAATTTCAATTCAGCTATTACTTCCAGCCTTTTAATAGGGGGATACACCGTGCAGTCAACCGTAACGGGCACTTTGCCAGGAGCCAGCAGCTACAGCTGGTCGGCCAGCTCCGCCAGCGCCTCTTGTGTGGCCACACAAACGGTTCTTGCCTCTTCACTTCCTTCAGGTTCGGTGGTTTCGTTTGGTTTTCCATGCTGCATTGATTTTTCAATAACCTGTACGGCGTACAATGGCTCAGTAGTAGTGGGCTCGCCGCTTACAAAAGTAATATCGTGCAGTTTCACCACGTCTATGCCTGAATATGGAACCAACACCATTAAGGTGTATCCCAACCCGGCACACGGCTATTTTATTATTGAAGGAAGTGCCAGCGATGCCGAAGTAATAATTTACGACCTGTTGGGCCGTAGCATAAGCCCCCCGGTGCAGCGCCAGGGCGAGGTGCTCAGGGTAAACACCGGTAGCCTGGCCTGCGGCGTGTATTATGTGCGTGTGGGTGAAGGGCAGGGGGCAAGCCTGCACAGGTTGATTCTGGATTAATAAAGGTTTGGGGAGCGCGTTCGTTTTGATAAAGGCTTAACGCGGAAATCGCCGCGCCGCTACTTGGCTATACTAAACCTCTTTGGGCAAGCAGGTTTACTTACATCTACTTGCTACATTTAGTTTAACAGCCAGGTGGTTCACGACTTGTGTGTCTGACTCTTAAAATGCGAACTTCTTTTGTTTCAAGTTTTATTTGATTAGTAACACGATAACTAAAAACTACAAAAGCTCTAAAGTTTTTATCTGGCGGGGTCTTTAGTTTGTCAGGTTCGCAAATTCAGGGATTTGTTTTGACAGCATTGAGTCTGGAAATAATGGCATCCTTAACATTTTCTCCCACCTTCAATTACGTTGCTTAAAAACCGCACACTCATTTTCCTGAATTAAAAACAGGAAGACTCATAAACAATTTAATGGACCCGGATTTTTTACTTTAGGAAGGGTTGTGCAAGGGCTACTGCTGTTAGGGGTAGTGGCCTTATGCAGCTTTTTTAGTTATCCGCTTTTTTGACTTAAGTTTTTTAATGAACTCGCTTAAAGCTTTTTCTTCTCCCTTTGTCAAC
>CALMNJ010000255.1 GCA_937868675.1 uncultured Bacteroidota bacterium
TTTCGAAAAAATATTCCAGATCATACGCAGGGCTAACTTTTTGAATGAACACCACCGGTTCCTCATCATCATTGTAATGGTTATGATGCTCTCCTCTTTTCATTACAACAGTTTCGCCGGCTTGGGCCTTGTAAACATCCTTACCGCGTTTATAAGTCAGTGTTCCCTTTAAAATCTCAAACTCTTCATCCTGCAATACATGGAAATGATCGGGCGCCAAAATGCCTCTTTTACTTACCGTAAGTTTAACTTTAAAGTGCTCACCGCTGGTATCCGCCGAGGTCTCCAGAAATTCAACAATTGTTCCTTCAACTTTATCGGTTAAAACCTGTCCTTTTTGAGCCATAAATCATTTTTGTGCTGAGTTAGCCAAAACTATGAAATAGAATAGCACGCATCAATTCCTGTTCATTATATTATTACACGCTGAAAATCAGCCGTTTGCTTTCCATAAACAGGATAACACCAAGCTCCTGGCCCCATTTTAACAATTTCAAGGAGCTTTAGCTCTTACGTACCTTGATTTTACCCTTCTATATTATATCTTTGCGCCTCATTTTTTAAGCGTAGGGACCAATCCACCGCATGGGAGTATGCAAGCCGGCAGGCGCGAAACCAGGCAAATCAAAGTCCTTCTACGCAGGGCTTTATTTATTGTTTGATACTTTAATCCAAATTACAAATGGCGTTCAAAAAAGAAAACAAACAGCGCTCCGACTTCAACAAGATAACCATCATGCTGGCTTCGCCTGATGCTATCCTGTCTCGTAGCAACGGAGAAATTAAAAAACCCGAAACCATTAACTACCGCACTTACAAACCCGAAATGGAAGGTTTGTTCTGCGAGCGTGTGTTCGGGCCAACAAAAGATTATGAATGTTACTGCGGAAAGTACAAGCGTATCCGTTATAAGGGTATTGTGTGCGACCGTTGTGGTGTAGAAGTTACCGAAAAGAAAGTGCGCCGCGAACGCATGGGTCACATTAAACTGACCGTGCCTGTGGTACACATTTGGTACTTCAAGAGCCTGCCAAACAAAATCGGTTACC
>CALMNJ010000256.1 GCA_937868675.1 uncultured Bacteroidota bacterium
ATTCTGGGGTCTTTATAAGTTTATCGGATAATTTCCTAGTTCTGGTCACAGAAACCAATTTAACTTAAAAAACCTTCTCTCCCGCCATCAATTCGCGGAGTTTTATTATGGCCTGTCGAACCTTTGTTTTAACAGTTCCTAAAGGCATGTTCAGTTTTTGCGAAATTTCTTCCTGCGTGTATCCCTCAAAATAAGCCATGCCAATAATGTTTTGGTGTTCTTCTTTAAGCTGCCTAAGAATTTTATTTAATCCCATATATTCCAGTGCTGGATTTACGACAGCAGTATGCGATTCGAGCAGTGTTTCATTACCGCTTCCGGAAATGGTTCTTTGTTTCAACTTTTCATATTTGGTCCGGGTAGAATCAATTGCCAGATTACGGGCAATATTAAGCATCCAGGTATAAAGCCTGCCTTTCTGAATATCGTAACTTTCAAAATTGTTCCAGATTTTGATAAACGTTTTTTGCAGCACGTCTTCTGCCTCCTCCTTGTTTTTTACAACCACAAAAATTACCCCAAACAGAGCCTTTGAATAGTTGTCGTAAAGGTAGGCCAATGCAAGTTCGTCGCGATTTTTCAGTGCGTCAATCAGCTCCTGGTGCGAGTATATTCTCTTCCTTACCAATTTGGTGTGAAAGATAAGACTTTGCCATAAAACGGGAAACTGGACACAATACAATCCTTACGAATTCTGGCTTGTTTCCGGCAGTTGTTATTCTTTTAAACTGTTATCAACCATTCTTCTACAAATACCTCTAAAAAGCCGCCTGACAGACATTTCCGGTCTTAATTTACCGTTAGGCCATATTCCCAAAAAACAACTATCTTTGCGGCCTTAAATTTCTATCATGTCAGGCATACGCAACATCGCCATCATCGCTCACGTTGACCACGGTAAAACCACCCTGGTTGACAAAATTTTACATACCTGCAAATTATTCCGCGAGAACCAGCAAACAGGAGAACTCATTCTGGACAATAACGACCTGGAACGCGAACGCGGTATTACCATTTTGGCAAAGAACGTGGCCGTAAATTATAAAGGCACAAAAATCAACATCATTGATACCCCCGGCCACGCCGATTTTGGCGGAGAAGTGGAACGCGTGATGAATATGGCCGATGGTGTTATCCTGCTTGTAGATGCTTTTGAGGGCCCGATGCCGCAAACCCGGTTCGTGACCCAGAAAGCCATCAGCGCCGGAAAAAAAGCGGTACTGGTTATTAATAAAGTGGATAAACCAAACTGCCGCCCCGACGAAGTGCACGACGGTGTGTTTGATCTCTTCTTTAACCTTGGGGCCAGCGAAGAACAGCTGGACTTCCCTACCGTGTACGGCTCAAGCAAACAAGGCTGGATGGGGCCCGACTGGAAAAATCCCACCAGCGATATTACCTACCTGCTCGACACCATTTTGGCCAATGTGCCCGAAGCTCCAAAAAGAGAAGGCACCCTTCAGCTACAAATCACTTCGCTCGACTATTCCTCGTATATCGGTCGTATCGCCATTGGACGCGTGTACCGTGGCACAATTAAGGAAAATATGCCTGTGAGCGTGGTAAAACGAAACGGCAGTCTTCAAAAATCACGCATTAAGGAGCTTTATGTGTTCGACGGACTGGGTAAAGTGAAAGTACAGGAAGTGGAAGCTGGCGACATTTGCGCCTTTACAGGAATTGAAGGCTTTGAAATTGGCGACACCATTGCCGATTTTGAAAATCCGGAGGGCTTGCCCAACATCACTATTGACGAGCCCACCATGAGCATGTTGTTCACCATCAACAACTCGCCTTTTTTTGGTAAAGATGGCAAGTACGTTACCTCCCGCCACCTGCGCGACAGGCTCATGAAAGAACTTGAAAAAAATCTGGCGCTGCGTGTGGAAGAAACCGACTCGCCCGATTCGTATCTTGTTTTCGGACGCGGCATTCTTCACCTTTCTGTGCTGATTGAAACCATGCGCCGCGAGGGTTATGAATTACAGGTGGGGCAGCCGCAGGTAATTATCCGCGAAATAGACGGTGTAAAATGCGAGCCTGTAGAGGTACTCACCGTGGATGTGCCAGAAGAGTCGTCGAGTAAAGTAATTGACCTTGTTAGTCAGCGTAAAGGCGATATGCTTGTTATGCATCCCAAAGGCGACCTTATCCACATGGAATTTGAAATACCCAGCCGTGGTATTATTGGTTTACGAAACAATGTTTTAACCGCCACCGCCGGAGAGGCCATCATCGCGCACCGTTTTAAATCATTTGAACCCTGGAAAGGAGTTATCCCCAACCGGATTTCCGGTGTTTTGATCAGTAAGGAAAAAGGCCAGGCTGTAGCTTACAGCATTGACAAGCTGCAGGATCGCGGTAAGTTTTTTGTGGAGGCCGGAGAAGAAATTTATCCCGGCATGGTGCTGGGCGAGCACATTCGCCCGGATGATCTGGTGATTAATATCTGCACAGAGAAAAAACTCACCAACATGCGTGCCAGCGGTTCTGATGAAAAAATGCGTATTGCCCCAAAAATCCGTTTCAGTCTGGAAGAAGCCATGGAGTATATACAGGCCGACGAATACGTTGAAATAACGCCCAACTTCATCCGCATGCGCAAAATTTACCTCGATGAAAACGAGCGTAAGCGCATGAGCAAACAGATGGAAGCAGAATAATAAAGTATTTATTTTTTTTCGCTTAATCTTAATTTTCAGCTTGTTTAAATTAGTGCTGAAAGGAGCGCTTGTTTGAAGTAGTTTAAGTTAAACCATTCATTAAGAACGGGTTAGTTTTAACCCTATAAAACCAGTCTGGGTTTATTCTGAATAAACAAAACAATGTTCAAATCAAATTAATGCTTCATTAAAAAACCCTTCTTCCTTTAATAGTTTTACAACTAAGTAATTTAGTTCCTTGGTATGGTTAAAAAAGCAAGCAAAGCAAGTATCGAACGCAAAATATTTGTTTTAGATACCTCTGTTATTATCTACGACCACACAGCAATAAAGAATTTTGCAGAGCATGATGTGGTGATTCCTATTACAGTTCTTGAAGAGCTCGACAACTTTAAGAAGGGCAATGACACCAAGAATTTCGCTGCGCGCGAGTTTACGCGTTATGTGGATTCGCTGAGCGGGAAAAACACGCTTCAGGAATGGACCTCGATAAATGGCCCTACACGGGGTAAATTCAAAATAGAAATGAACATTTCGTCGAAGGTAAACGCCGAGCGCGTGTTTGACGAAAAGAAGGCCGACCATCGCATTCTGAACACGGCGCTTTATGTTTCCGAATCGCATCC
>CALMNJ010000257.1 GCA_937868675.1 uncultured Bacteroidota bacterium
ATGTTCCGACAGATAACTCAATCCCTTCTGTTACAGCAACCACCTCCGGAAGTATTACCTGTTCTGTTTCTTCGGTAACACTTAATGCTGCGAATACCACAACAAATCCCGGCTATTCATGGACTGGCCCTGGTGGATTTACAAGCTCCGTTCAAACAGTTACAGTAAGCGCACCCGGACTTTACACCATTACTGTGACTGACCTTTCAAGTACCTGCTCATCAACAGCGATAGTTACCGTCGGTACACACACAGCAGTTACTATTACGGCTACTATTTCGGCGGCTACATGTAGTAATGGCATTAGTAACAATGATGGAACAATCCTGGTTTCGGGCAACCAACCTTTAGATAAGTTCGATATTGTGGTGGGTACCAGCTATACCGGTACTGCAACTTACACTTCGGCTACGGCCATTCCATCAAACAGTGTGCTTACGAATAACCTTGCCAATCCAACCACAACGGTGGCGTTTACAGTGAGGATGTTCGATGCCCAGGGCTGTCAGAAGGATACAACTTTAATCCTGAATCCGGTGGATTGTGTGCCAAAAATACTTGGTATTGCAAAATCCGTTTCAACACCAACCTTGAACAGTGATGGTTCTTATCATGTCAAGTACAAAGTGGTGGTTAAAAACTACAGTTCATCGCCACTCACCAATGTGTCTCTCACCGAAAACCTGAACAACACGTTCCCGGTTCCAACCGTGTTTACGCTCACATCTGGTCCTGTGTTGAGTCCGTCTTCAAGTAGTCTTGTTGTAAATACTGCGTTTAATGGCTGGAGCCAGACAGCGCTGCTTAATTCTACTGCGAGTGTGCTTGGGCCAAATGCTGCCGACACGCTGGTGTTTGGATTGAATGTTTATGCGAATGGTGTTTTTGGTCCATTTAAGAACACTGTATTAGGTGATGCAGTTGATGTGTTTAGCGTAACCGTGCGCGACTCATCGAATACCGGCAACAATCCTGATCCTGACAACGATAACAATCCGAACAACAATAACGTTGCGACAAGCATCACATTCACACCAAACTTGTTCTTTGGTCTTACCAAAGAAGGCAGTTACACAAAAACTGCCGACAGGGAGTATGACGTAAGTTACACAGTTACCATTCATAACCTGGGCAACGATACGGTAAGGAACGTTCAGGCCAATGATATTTTGCAGGGCGCTGCGATTAAGTCGCCAGCTACTTATACGCTTAAAGCAGGGCCGTTAGTAAACGGAGCTCTGATAGCCAATAATGCTTACAACGGAAACGCGAATACGGCATTGCTTGCGTCAGGAAGTAAAATGAACCCGGGCTCAACCAGTCAAATCACGTTTACGATTCATATAAATACCGGAACTGATGATTCACTGGTGATTTACAACAGCGCTTATGGCGACGGTGTCAGTGCATTCCTTGGTGGAACGGTTGCTGTGAGAGATACATCCAATGCAGGAAATAATCCGGACAGTAACAATAATGGTGTTTGGAACGAGGCCGCTGACAATGTTCCAACGCGACTGTCTTTGCCGGGGGTTGTCCATACAAATACCCTTGATGCGGAGTTCTTTATCCCACAGGGATTCTCTCCGAACGATGACAACGTAAACGATACCTGGAAAATACAGGGAATGTCCCAAAACTATGAGTATAACTTAGTAATCTTTAACCGTTGGGGTAACAAAGTGTACATGAGTTCAAACTACGCCAATTCCCTGCCATGGAACGGGCAGCCAAATGTGGCTGGTACACTTGGTCACGAGAAGCTGTCTCAGGGAACGTATTATTATATACTTGAGATAAAAGGTAGTGGCCAGAAACCGATAACGGGATATGTAGTAATTCAATATTAAACTTTTTTGAACCATGATGAAACACGCAATAAAAACGACCTGGATACTTGCACTTGTACTGCTTATGAGTACACAGGGCATGCGCGCACAGTACGATTATATGTTCACGCAATACATGTTCAATGAAATGTTCATTAACCCGGCTTACGCAGGCACCAAAGATGCCATGAGTGCCACGTTGCTGCATCGTCAGCAGTGGGTTAATTTCCCAGGCCGTCCCGTAACCACTTCTTTTTCTCTGCACGGGCCGGTTATGAATGAAAGTATGGGCGCTGGCCTGAGCGTGATGAATGAACGGATTGGTTCGCTTAGCAGAAACTTGTTTTATGCCAGCTATGCCTACCGGCTCAAGATTAATGAAGACAACCGGATTTCGATGGGTCTTAGCGCGGGCGCGGATAACCAGACCAACAATCTGTCAAACCTGAAATTGAATCCGGATGGCGCAACGCCGGTTAATGATCCACAGTTTGCAGGTAATCCAAGCGCCATAGCTGCTAACTTTGGACTAGGGGTTTTTTACACTTACAAGAAAAATGCATTTGGGGGTTTTTCAATACCGCGTTTGCTCGACAATGAAGTGAAGTTGAATAGCCTTGGTACGAGTACGGTAAAGGTTACACGGTTCAAACTTTCCCGAATGACATTTTATGTAACCGGTGGCTATCTGTTTGATTTGAACGAAAACTACAAACTTAAAACCATGGCGATGTTTAAAATGGTTAAGAATGCGCCAGCACAAATTGACTTAACGGCAAACCTGCTGATTAATAATTTTTTATGGGCCGGAATTTCTTACCGCTCCAAATCCTCTATGTCGGCCATTGTTGGTTGGCAGGCTAATAAGCAACTGCTTATAAGTTACTCTTACGATTACGGTGTAAATAAACTGCAAACGTATTCTCTGGGATCGCACGAAATAGTATTGAATTACCTTTTCTCGTTCACTGGCAAAAAAATTATCACACCAAGGTATTTCTGATTCAGATAGGGTTTTATGAAGCGAATAAAGTCAGTTCTTAGCATATTAATATTAATCACTGTTTCTGCGCTACACGCACAAACGCCTGATTCTACAGCGGCAGCTACAGGCGCTGCAAGTGTAACTGCGTTGCCGGTTGATGTGACAGTTTCCGTTACACCGCCTGACACTGCTAAGCCAATAACAACGGATATTGCTGTGCCAGCAATAACCACAGAAACAACCTTGCCTGCGGCACCAGCTGAAACAACGGTACCGGTTGAAACAGCGGCACCAGCAGTTACCACCGATACGTCTGCGCCTGCAGTTCCCGTTGAAAACACAAGCCCCTCTCCTGTTACAACACCGGTTACACCCCCCGATACAACAGCGCCCGCTCTTGCAAATTCGCCGCCACCCGCTGCATCATCTTCCGGACTGGCATTTTTTAGCCCCAATAAAAACATTATGAGGGCCTATCAGAAGGCCGGGAAACTTTATGAAAGCAGGGCGTATGCCGAAGCCATTCCGTTGTATGAAAAGGCTCTGGCAAGTGACAGAACTAACAAAGAAATTTTAGGGAAACTGGGAGATTGTTATCGCTTTACTAATAATACACAAGGTCAAATCACCTGCTATGGAGGGTTGGTTAATACCGGCAATGCTGAACCAATTCAGGAACTGTATTATGGTCAGGCCCTTCTTGAGAATGGTGAGGCTGAAAAAGCCAGACCGTATTTTGAAAAGTTCAGTCTCGATTCGCGCGGCAAAGAAATGGTTAATGCCTACGGACGAACTAACCTTTACAAGAAAAATGCCGATGCCTACAAAGTTGAGCCGGTAGGGTATAATTCGCCTGAAAGCGATTTCAGCGCGGTTAAGTATCGTGACATGGTAGTGTTTGCCTCAACCCGCAAAAGAACTGTATGGATCAAAAAAGAACAAGCCTGGACTGACGGCAATTATCTGGGGCTGTATACCACCGAAGGTTCGGGAGCTAATCCTAGGTCATTTATGCAGGATCTGGACTCTAAGTTCAATGATGGCCCGATTTGCTTTAGCAAAGATTTTAATACGGTTTATATAACCCGTAACAACTCCAAGAAGAACGAAAAAGCATCGGACGGCACTTTTAAGCTCAAATTGATGGAGGCCACCCTCGATCAAAATGGTTTTAGTTTTGTTAGACTTTTTCCGTTTAACAACAATAATTACAACTTCGCACATCCAAGTATTTCAGCAGATGGACTCACGCTGTATTTCTCATCGGATATGACTGGTGGCAAGGGCGGAATGGATATTTACCGTACACGCAAAGATTCGCTTGGACTCTGGGGCACTCCTGAGAATCTGGGCGACGCTGTGAATACCGCCGGCAATGAAATGTT
>CALMNJ010000258.1 GCA_937868675.1 uncultured Bacteroidota bacterium
CCACTGGGGTTAGCGGTTCCCTGGGCGATACCGGCAGACATGGTCGGCGCGGGCCAGGTAAACCTGGTGGTGGCAGGTAAACCCGCAGGTGTTAATAGGACCTTATAATTAACTGCAGCACCGCTACATATGGCTTTCGTCTGGGCTGCAGTGACCACCGGCGCAGGTTTAACTGTCACCACGACGGTTCGTATGGCACCGGTACAACCAAACTGATCCTTGGGTGTGATGTTGTACGTAGCTGTAATGTTTGAACCAGATGTATTATTAAGCACATCGGTAATGTGCAGGGCATTGCTTTGCAATTCTCCGGCAGCACCACTGGGGTTCGCCGTTCCTTGTGCCGCACCTGCTGACATGGTCGGAGCCGGCCACGTAAACCTGGTAGTCGCCGGGAAACCTGCCGGGTTCAGGAGAATCTTGTAATTGACTGCAGCTCCACTACAAATGGTTGTAGTCTGTGGTGTTGCCAGATCTGGCAAAGGGTTAACTGTAACGATAACATCATCCGTTGTCGGAGGACACACACCCAAGGCGCTGGTGGCCGTCCAACGCAACGTGGTGGAGATAGGTGCCGCGCCAAGCGCCGGGGCAGGAAGGCCACTCACAGTTGCAGTGGCACTGTTTGCGTCAGTAAATGTGATGGAACTTGCAGGGTCAAATACCTTAATGTTATCAATGGCGATTTTTTCATTAGCCACGTTGGTACTCATCTTGATAAAAATCTGAATGGTACCCCCACCAGCCAGGGAACCGCTGTTGGCAGTCAATGTATTGCCTGAAACCGAGAATGGTGCACCACCATTTCCCTGAATGTATCCGTTGGTGGCAAATGTGGTTAGGGCACCTCCGTTAAGTTTATACAACACCTGATAGTAATCGGCGTCTGCACCACCATCCAGGACCTGACCACCCGTACTGGTGTTGATCATGTCCACACTGGCCTGAACGGTCGCGAAGCCAGTAAGACTAATGACCGGTGAAATCCAAACTACATCGGCCATATTGGCTGTCGTGCCCCCTAATGATCCGTTGGTATCGTTACATTCAAAACGGTTTGACTGAACGGAAAAATAACCTTGTCCACCTGTAAAAGCACTTCCTCCGGGAGCAGGTGAAGTAGTCACATTTGGCGCTACCGGTGCCAGGTCAATCGGATCACTGGTATCGATAGTCCAACCATTTACACCGCTGGAAGTGGTTGTGTTGTTGGCATAGCTGTTGAAGTTCTGGAAATAAGCGATTTTACCAGGAACAGTCCAACCTCCTACTCCACCTGCATTCACGGCGGTAGCCGCAAGGACGGTAGAGGGAGAACTGGTACATAAGCCGGGTATGTCAGGACCCGCTGCGGCCGCAGCAGTTACGTTGTCTATGGTGGATACTACGGAAGTACGCGTGGTGCTAACGCAACCTGCCGCAGAGCGCGTTTCAGCAAAATAGGTTCCATTAGATGGAGGTGTGAAAGAAAGGGTACCGGTTCCACCTGCCAGTACAACTCCACCAGAGGCAGCGGCATACCAGTCGATGGTTGCACCTCCACCCGGGTTAGCTACACTGATGGCGCTAGGTGAGCCTGTTGAGCAATAAGTACTGCCGACAGGACCGGTTGGGGCAGCAGGCAGCGCATTTACCGTGAAGGCCAACGGCGTATTGAATGTACCCAAACAACCACCCGGCGAGAGAATGGAAACAATGGTCACGGTATGGGCGCCGGCCACATCTAACTCAACATCGGAAAATGTAATAGCCGCTGTGGGGGCACTGACCGCGTTGGTTGAAAATACCTTCGTTCTGTTAGCACTGCCATTAACCTTATAGGTCAGCGTAAAGCCAACTGTTGAAGCAGAACCAGCATCCAAGTTAAAATTCAAGGTGGGATTTGTCGTAGATGCACCATTGAAACACGTTGCCACAGGCGAGAGTGAAGGTCCTGAGGTAAAACTTGGTGCCGTACCTCCCAGGGTAACACTCCGGGTTGGAGCCATGGATGTCGCCACACATCCATTGGCATCAGTGAGTGCCGTGATCTTATATGTTCCAATCACCAGCGGTGCTACAACTGTAAATGTATTGGTAGGCTCGTTAATACCGGCAAATGTTGTTGTGCCGTCCGTATAACTCAGCACAAAGGGTGCAGTTCCGGTAAGTGAAAAAGTAATATCAGGGGCTGGCGAAGCACCACCACCGCAGACTGACCCACCGCCCGCAGCTCCAGAAACGGTAGGAAGCGGGTTGACAGTTACCGTCACTCCGGCGGAAACAGGGCTGGCACAATTTGATGGCGCCACACCAAAGGTTTGAACAGTATACGTCCCGTTCTGTGCAATGGCATTTAATAATAATGTCTGGCTGGTTGCTCCTACAACCGCTACCCCATTCTTGAACCATTGATACGAAGAAGCTATAACATTGCTCGAAGAGAGCGTAACCGATCCCCCAATACAGAAAGTAGTTGGACCCGAGGGCGTGATGGTCGGCTGGGGTGGTATTGGATTTACCGTAACAGTTGCATCTGTACTAAGCGCTGTAACACATGGCCCGTTTTGAACAATAGCATGGAATTTATAAACTGTTTGAACTCCTCCCACCAAGGGGACTGAAGGACTAATGGGGTTTGCCGTTCCCAAACTCACATCCACGGCAAAGGCTCCACCATTGACAGACTTTTCCCAGCCCACGATATTGCCGCGCTGCCCGGCAATTGAAATATTTGCGACCGCTGCCAGGTCACATATAGTTTGGGTAGCCGGAGATGCCGTACCTCCATTGCTTTGACCAAACACCGTGACAGCCAAATTGGCGGGATTGGTTGTACAAGATTGAGCTGTAATTGTGTATGAAGGGAGTGTGAACGGAGCTGGCACCGTGCTGACTACAGTAACTACGGTGGGTAGGTATTGAAGGGCCACACTGACATTGCCCGTTACTGATGGATTGGGTTGGGCGGCAATGTTAAAAGTTCCGGTTGTTGAGTTTCCGGTGGTAGGTGCTACCGATACACCAGCTCCAAACGAATGCGACCAGGTGTTTTGAGTGGGTAAAGAAATAGCTGCCGGGTTGGTGAACGTGGTGATGGCGATATTCTTGGTGGCCGGAAGGGTAGCTTCATTATACACGGCAGTTGTTCCCGGAGGCCCATTACATAAACTGGTGAGTCCCGTCGGTGTTGCCGGAATTAACCCGGAAATATCCGGCTGCTGAATAATAACAACCTCTACGGGATCACTCTCACAAGCATTGGTTCCCCCTGTTACCTGGGTGGCCCAAACAGAATAATAGGCACCATTGACGTTGTTGCTCTTAAATGTCCCACCCACAACAGAAGGATTGGTACCTACACTATAAGCAGAAGCCGGGAAAGTAAGTGAGTTTGCGCCATTCGTGTTATTCAATTTCGTGGCACCGCCTAATTTTGGATTCTTATTATACCAGTTCACGGCGGTTCGTCCCACAGCAGCACCGGCAACGGTAAAATTAAATGCTGTACTGTTCGGGTTTGTGTAGCATATGGATAAGCCAGTCGTTGTCAATGGCGCAGGCTTCGGTATAATCTCTACCCAATCAGCACTAATTTCAACCGGTGCAGATGTTGGATAAGGGTTACAAGCGTACCAATATTGAAGGGTAACATAGAAACGCTGTCCTACCAATTGATTACTGGGATCCAGCGTAGTTATCAACTTACTAATCAGGCCGGATGTTGTTGCATTGGCTGCTACGTTAAGTTGAATTACTCCGTTGGCGTCCTCAACACCCAGACCACCTACACCAGTCACTACAAA
>CALMNJ010000259.1 GCA_937868675.1 uncultured Bacteroidota bacterium
ATAACAAAATGCAAAAGGCCCCTTTTTTATAAAAAAGCCCCATTTCTTTAGAACTGGTTTAATAGCCTGATTTATTGGCCAATAAAAAACCCGCAACTGGTTTAGCTGCGGGTTGTTTTATTTTCTGATATCTTATTAAAAGCGCTCCAGATGAGAGAAGAAAAAGTCTGACTCAATGTTGGCGTTTTCGTCGCTGTCGCTGCCGTGAACGGCATTTGCGGCAATTGATTTTGCAAACATTTTACGTATAGTGCCTTCCTCTGCCTTACTGGGGTCGGTGGCGCCAATCAGTTTCCTGTAGTCGGCCACCGCATTGTCTTTTGTTAATACGGCTGCTACAATAGGGCCACTGCTCATGTAATCGGTAAGCTCACCATAAAAAGGGCGCTCGCGGTGAACCGCATAAAATGCGCCTGCCTGCTCTCTGGTAAGGCGCATATATTTCATGGCTTCAATTTTGAAACCGGCTTTGTTGATCATGGCTAAAATTGGCCCAATGTTGTTGGCTTCAACAGCATCCGGCTTTATCATTGTAAATGTTCTGCTACCTGTCATTTTTTTTGAATTGGGCCACAAAGGTATTTATTTGCCTTACTTTTTGCAAATGTCAGTTGCTGCTTATTGGTTGTAGCCTGATTTATTAGTTTAATTTAGCAACTTTTTAGGATGTACTTAGATGCGGTAAAACGGTGAACAGGCAGGATTTTGAACTATTGGTACTTGGCACATCGGCGGCCACACCGGCATACGGGCGTAATGTAAGCGGGCAGCTGCTCAATCTGGCCCAGCGTCTTTTTTTAATTGATTGCGGCGAAGGCACTCAAATGCAGCTGCGACGATTTAATGCACGCATGCAATCCATTGGTCATATTCTTATTTCTCACCTGCATGGCGACCATTTTTTTGGATTGCCAGGCCTGCTCAGCAGCATGCATCTTTTGGGGCGAAAAACCCCGCTGCATCTGTATGCGCCACCTGATTTACAGGAGCTTCTTGAGCGGGTAAACGTGGTGAGCCAAACCAGACTTAACTATGAGATTATATGGCACACTACCAGCGACAAAGGCCTGAATCTGCTGTTTGAGGATGATAAACTGTGCCTGTATTCGTTTCCGTTAAGGCACCGCATTTTTTGCACCGGTTTTTTGTTTGTGGAAAAGCCCCTGCAACGAAAGGTTGATAAGGAAATGCTCGAAAAACTGAAGATTTCGGTGGCCGACATCAGGCTGCTAAAAAACGGACACGATGTGATAAACAGCGAGGGTAAGCTTATTAAAAACAGCGAGGTTACTTATGAGCCGCCCCCGCCGCGCAGCTACGCCTATTGCAGCGACACCATTTTTGATGAGGGCCTGGAGGCGTATTTTAAGAATGTGGATTTACTTTATCATGAAAGCACGTTTTTAAACGAAGAACAGGAGCGGGCGGCCAAAACGTTTCACAGCACGGCCGGGCAGGCGGCGCAGGTGGCACTTAAAACAGGAGCCAGCAAGCTGATGCTGGGGCATTTTTCGGCCCGCTATGCCGACACCGACGTGCTGCTTCAGGAAGCGCAGGCGGTGTTTCCAAACACCGTGTTGGCAATTGATGGTAAAAAAATTTCAATTTAAACCGGTTTTTTAAATTGCTTATTATCTTTGCTTTATGATTAAGGTGCTAGTTGCCGATAAAAATTTTTTGTCAAGAACCGGACTGGAACTTTTAGTAGGTGAACTTAAAGGTTTTGAGCTGGTGCCTACGGTTTGCGGCGACAAGGAGGATCTCGAGAATCAGCTTAAGTTATCAAAACCGAATCTTATTCTCAGCGATTTTTTGTCGCTGGGTGTAACCGCTGCCGAACTCAAAGCCCTGGTTCGCAAATACAATCGCATTAAGTTTGTTGTTGTAACCGAGTTGCTGAGCAAACCCGGACTCACCGAGGTGCTGTCTTGCGGTGTAAGCGCTTATTTGCTGAAGGAATGCGAAAAGGCCGAGATACTTGAGGCCATTAATGCCACCATCAAGGGCGAAAAATTCATATGCGGAAAAATTGTTTCTCTGCTTTCGGCAAGTCCCGAAATTGTACCAAACCAGTCGTTTATAAAATCGCTGGGTTGCGACGGCATACCCGTTACCGAGCGCGAAATTGACATCATACGTGGCATTGCCGAAGGCCTTTCAAATAAAATGATTGCCGATAAACTACAGCTAAGCACGCACACGGTAAACACGCACCGAAAAAACATTATGGGCAAGCTGGGCGTAAACAACACCGCCGGAGTGGTAATGTTTGCTGTAAAAAACCGGTTGCTCGAAACCAATTTTAATCTTTACGATTAAACCTGGCAGCCAACTCTGTTTTGCAATTCAATTACAAATCGGTTAAGATACAGGCTCAGCTAAATGTTTTCACATCGCTGGCGCTTATTTCTTTTCCTCCAAGTATGATGAGTCTCTCTATCACATTTCTGAACTCGCGGATGTTGCCGGGCCAGCTTCTGGCCGCCAGCGCTTCAAGGGCCTGGGGCTGAATTGTTTTTTTTGCCATGCCCATTTCGCCGCAAATCAGATCCATAAAATAATCGGCCAGCAGGGGGATATCTTCTTTTCGGTCGTCGAGCGAGGGCACGTGAATGGGAATTACGTTGAGGCGGTGAAACAGGTCGCGCCTGAAGTTTTCTTTCTCAATTTCCTTTTCAAGGTTTTTGTTTGTTGCAGCCACCACGCGCACATTTACTTTTATTTCCTTGTCGCCGCCCACGCGGGTTATTTTATGTTCCTGCAGGGCGCGCAGCACTTTGGCCTGGGCGCTAAGGCTCATATCGCCAATTTCATCCAGAAACAGGGTGCCGCCTTCGGCCAGTTCAAATTTGCCTTTGCGCTGGGCCACTGCGCTGGTAAACGATCCCTTTTCGTGACCAAACAATTCGCTTTCTATCAGTTCGGAAGGGATGGCAGCGCAGTTTACTTCCACCAGGGGACCTGCGGCGCGGTTGCTTTTCTCGTGCAGCCAGCGCGCCACCAGTTCCTTGCCGCTACCGTTGGCGCCTGTAATCAGCACGCGGGCTTCGGTGGGCGCCACCTTTTCAATCATTTCTTTTATGTTTTGTATGGCGGCCGAATCGCCAATCATATCGGCGCTTTTGGTTATTTTCTTCTTCAGGGTTTTGGTTTCGGTAACCAGTGTATTTTTTTCGAGGGCGTTGCGCACCGCCACCAGCAGCCGGTTCAGGTCAATGGGTTTGGGAAGGTAATCGTAGGCGCCTTTTTTTACGGCCTCCACAGCGGTTTCGATGGTGCCGTGGCCGCTCATCATAATGATGGCGCTTTCAATGCCGCTTTCGGTGAGTTTGCCCAGGAGTTCAATGCCATCTAGCTTTGGCATTTTAATATCGCTTAAAATAATGTCGTAGTTATTTTTAAGGGCCATGTTAAGGCCCATTTGTCCTTCTTCGGCCTCGTCCACCTTGTGTTTTTCAAACTCCAGTATTTCTTTAATAGAGCGGCGGATGGCTTTTTCATCATCAATGACAAGTATGCTGGCCATAAAATTGAGTATTGTGTGGTCAAAGTTAAGAATATTGGCGAACTGCGGCGGAGGAAACTTTGACAGATGTGGGGAAAATAATAGGGGGTAAGGGAGTTTGATTTGAAATGCAGTTGTGATTTGCTTTCAATTTCTGATCTTTGATTTACTGATAACAACGGCGCGTAAATAAATAAGCCAAGCTCCCGGGTTGTGATTTGCTTTCAATTTCTGATCTTTGATTTACTGATAACAACCGAGTATAGCGTATCTAGTCCGTATACTGAGTTGTGATTTGCTTTCAATTTCTGATCTTTGATTTACTGATAACAACATCATCGTTGAGCACATAATAGCCAAGGTCGTTGTGATTTGCTTTCAATTTCTGATCTTTGATTTACTGATAACAACACATAGTCTTTAGTCCGCTCGACTATCATAGTTGTGATTTGCTTTCAATTTCTGATCTTTGATTTACTGATAACAACTGGAATGAGTTATGGTGATGTGAAATCTTAGTTGTGATTTGCTTTCAATTTCTGATCTTTGATTTACTGATAACAACTGTGACCGAGAAAGTTAATATGATGCCACCGTTGTGATTTGCTTTCAATTTCTGATCTTTGATTTACTGATAACAACATATACCGCCAAAACCCCCTGTTTTAAAGGGCTTAGCCGGGTTTTCAGAATCAAAAAAAACAGATTTTATCAGTACAAAATCCCGCCACGGCGGGATTTTTTGTTTTCTAAAACAGCTCCAATTGCTGGGGTATGTTCTGTATTTCCTGCGGCTTATGTCCGAAAAATATCTCCATCAGGCCAAATTGTTTATCGGTAATCTGCAAAATGCCCACTTTGCCATTGGGCGGTAGCAGGTTTTTTACCCTGCGCTTATGCACATCGGCATTTTCGGCACTGCTGCTATGCCGCACATACATGCTGAACTGAAACATGCTGAAACCATCCTGCACAAGGTCTTTTCTGAACCGGGCCGCCAGCTTGCGGTCTTTTTTGGTTTCGGTTGGCAGGTCGTACATCACCAGTGTCCACATAACCCTGTAGGCATTTAAACGATTGCTGTTAATGGTCATAACTCGGGGTACAGTAATTTGCGTTGTTCGCCCATAAAACACTTCACCAGGCTGTTTGCTGTGCGCTGGGTGGCCACCATCAGGGGGCTGGTTTCGCCGCCTATGCTTACATCCAGTGCCGGAATGCCCAGCAACACCCGTTTGTGTTCTTTTTCCAGGGTATCGGCCAGTCCGTCTTTCTTTACCATGTTATAAACCACCTCGTCCACCAGAGGGCGGTAGGGCTCCATCAGGTCGTCGGCCAGGCAAAAGGCGTTGTAACGGTTTTTGTGAAAGATGCCTAGGGTGGGCAGCAGGCCCGAACACACGAGGCTGCGCGCCATGGTGCCCCGCAGTATGGAGTAGCCGTAATTGAGGTAGTTGTTGGGCGGGGGGCCTTCTTTTTCGCGCCTGAAACCGTTGATGTGCCCAAAAAAAGTGCGCCAGTAGTAGCTGGCGGCGGTTGACTCGCAGTTGTCGCTGTCGCCGCTTTTTACGTTGCGGTAAAGCGGCATCAGATAATCGGCATTAAGCCCAAAGCGCTGCAGCATGGCCGCCTGATTTTTTATTTTTTGTGTAATGGTTTGGGCCCACAGTTGTTTTTTGAGCGGTTCGCTGGCCTGTATCTGGTTTTCGTAGCGCTCCTGCTGGGTTTTGTTGCCCTCAATGGGCAGCAGCAGGCTTTGAGGCATGTGGCGGTAGTCGCAGGTAATCAGGCCCACATCTTCCTCCTGCAGCAATTGCAGCAGGCCGCTGGTGAGGGTAATTTGGGGGTGGTCAATCACAATGATGCCAATGTCTTCAACCGGGATGGTTTTTACCTGGGTTTCACCGCCGGCGGTTATCTCGGCGCTTAATTGTTTGTCCTTAAGACGAAGGTAAGCCGGGTTGCCAAAGTATAGGGTGCGTTTTATCATGACTGTACTGCGTGTATCGGCTCCTGAGTATGGAACTGAATAAAATTTTCCATATCGTTAAACCAGTCAATTACTTCGTTGCGGCAAATAAATGAATGGTTGCCTGAAACCAGCCCATGCCAGGAACTGAATTTCCAGGCGCCGGCAGCACTTACCAGGCCGGCCTCCACGGGGTTGAGGTGAATATAATGAACCAGTTGCCTTAAATAGGCTGTGTCGTTTACCTCAAGGCGTTTATAAGGATGCATAAACAGGCTGCCCTTTCGTTTATACATCTTGTTAAAAGCCTTGGCGTAGCTGTTTTGGAGATTGCTGAACTGAAGGGTGAGAAGGCGGGGCAGGTCTGCGCGCAAACCCTCAAGGTTTTTAAAACCTTGAGGGTTTGGCCGCCTCTCCAGCCTGCTCCGGAAATAGTTGATTAACACAGCTTCCGGCTTTACCCGGAGTAAAAAATGAAAATGATTAGGCATCAGGCAATAGCAAAAGGTGTCGGCAATGGGCAATACATACTCCTGGTATCGGGTCAAAAAATAGCGGTAGTTTTCTTCCGAACGAAAAAGCTTTTCGCTGCCGTTGGCCCTGTTGTACAGGTGGTAGGTGGTTTCGGGGGTTAATATTTCGGTTTTGGATTCCAGGTGATTATTACATTTTTGAAATATTGCCTAACCAATCAACTTCTAATTTGATACAACTTTCTTGAATTTTTAAAGGTTTAGGTGTAGATTTCTTTTCTTTTTTGTCAGTGATTAAACTTTTCACAAAGACTTCTCCTACCTCATAAGGGGAAC
>CALMNJ010000260.1 GCA_937868675.1 uncultured Bacteroidota bacterium
ATTGAATCCTATCTGAAGAATTGAAAAACTTTTCGGAAAGGTTTCAGGTAGAGGGTATAAAATTTCGGTCTGAGGTCATTCATTTCCCAGGCGCGGCGGTCCTCGCGGTTGGCATTGAGGCGGCTTTGCACGTTCACATTGCTTTTGCCACCTGTACGCATTTTTACGGTAAACCTTTCAAGATAACCCAGCTTAATTTTTTGCTTATGAATAAACCTGAGCATGAGTTCGTAATCGGCAGCCGTTTTTAATTCAAGGCTAAAATTACCATATGCCTGATAACAGGAACGTTTCACAAAAAATGTGGGATGCGGCGGCATCCATCCGTTTAAAAAATCGCCATGCGTATATGCACCGCTTTTCCAGGTTCGCACAGTTTTTTCGGTATCATCTTTATCCACGTAATACAGGTCGGCATATACCCCATCGTAATTTCCTTTCTCAAATTCCATGACATAGGCGGCAATGACACTTTCATTCGTGTAAAAATCATCTGAATGAAGAATCCCGATCACATCGCCGCTTGCCAAAGCGATGCCTTTATTGATGGCATCATAAAGCCCCTTATCCTTCTCCGAAACAATCTTCGTTATTTTTTCCCTGTACTTCTCTGCAATGGCCAGCGTAAAATCAGTAGAAAGTCCGTCAACAACAATGTATTCGATATTGGAATAGGTTTGATTAACGACGGATTGTATCGTTTGCTCGAGCGTTGCAGCCGAGTTGTAGGTAACTGTAATTATGGAAATTTTAAGACTCAAAGCTCCTGGGCAAATTCGTTAAGCGACGAAAAATAATAATCCGCATCAACGCCGCTTGTTTTTTCTTCTGTTATAAAAACGGTTTTCATGCCGCAGCGTTTCCCAAATTCCATATCGCTCCGGCTATCGCCTACGATAATGCTTCTTTTAAAATCAATTTGTGGAAAATCGCGCTGCGCCTGAAGGGCCATACCTGTTCCGGGTTTGCGCGTTGGATGGTTTTCCTTTTCAAGGTAAGGCGAAAAATACACCTTATCAATACGACCATCGTAATACGCTACCTCGTAAAGCATGTTTTTGTGTATGAGTTCCAAATCCTCTGTACGATAAAGTCCCTTTCCAATACCCTGCTGATTGGTAACAACCACAATTTTCCCAAAAATACCGCCCAGCTTTTTAAGAGCCTCAAATGTGCCTTCAAGGAACTCAAACTCGATCCAGTGTTTCACGTAATCGTTTTCCAGTTTCTTGTTTATCACGCCATCGCGGTCAAGAAACAGTGTCCAGCTCGTATCAATATTTAAATGCTTTAAACTCATGCTGTGCCCGCGCATAATCGTCAGGTATTCCTATATCAATAAAGTATCCGTTGTATTCAAATCCGTAAATGGCTCGTTTGGCCGCCTGTGGTTCAAAAAAATCCTTTTCAACCGAAAAATTTGTGCCTGCGGGTGTGTGCTCCATGAAATGGTCGCGGTTCAGCAAATACACGCCGGTGTTAATAAGGCCGGGCGAATTTTGCCCGTTTTTTTCCGTAAAGGAAATTATTACAGCATCTGGTTCTACAGAAATGGTTCCATACCTCGCCGAATTCTCCACCTGCCTCAACGCAAGCGATGCCGACGATGAGGAGTTGGCATGTGCCGAAATAAAATTTTCAAGATTAATATCAAAAAAGGAGTCACCGTTTAATACCAGTACGGTGCCGCTATGGCACTGTGCCAGTGAAAGCCTGATGCCGCCACCGGTACCGAGCGGTTCTTTTTCAGGGGCGTAGTTTAATGCAATGCCCTCAAAGTTGTTGCCATACGCTTCTTTTATTTTTTCGCCAAGATAGCCTACCGAAAGCACAATGTTTTTTATTCCGTAGTGTCTGAGATAACGTATCAGGTAATCAAGAAAGGGCCTCCCATTCACCGGAGCCAGGGGCTTGGGGATATTACTCACCACGCTTTGAAGCCGGGTACCAAAGCCACCGGCCAGTATCACTGCCTGTGTCACCATTTTATTTTGGGAACAGGCCCATTTCAACCATTTCGCAAATGGTGTGACCGAGAAGCATATGGCATTCCTGTATACGCGGCGTGTCGGTGCTTGGAATATTAATGAGGTAATTTGAAATATCTTTCATTTTTCCACCGCTTGCTCCTGTAAACCCAACAGTGATTACCCCCATGCTGCCGGCTTTTTCAAAGGCTTTTACCACATTAGGGCTGTTGCCGCTGGTGCTTAAGCCCATGAGCATGTCGCCTTTTTTACACATAGCCTCCACAAGCCGGCTGTAAATAACATCGTAGCTGTAATCGTTTGCCACAGCGGTTATATAACTTGTGTTTACATGCAGGGCTTCCGACGAAAGCGGGGGACGATCGTAATAAAACCGTCCACTAAGTTCGGCTGCCAGATGCTGCGAATCAGCCGCACTGCCTCCGTTGCCGCACCATAAAACCTTGCCCCCGTTACGGTAACAGGTTATTATCTGTTCTGCCACCGTGTTCACAGTATTCAAAACTGCTTCATTTTGCAGAAGTGAAATTTTAAGATCTACCGAGGTTTTTATTTTGTTTCTGATAAACTCTATCATGGCTTAAAGTTATATTTTTTTGCGTGTTATTCGCTTTCCCCGGGTTGGTTTAAGTTCATTTTATCAATCTGGTATGGCAAAACAATACGTTATAGTAGGCTGCTTGTTTTTATTCATCCCAAACGTGGCTGACTTCGTCGAAATGTGAAGGCACAAACCCGGACGGGTTCAATAATGGTATCGCCGGATTAAATAAAAATGTTATGTTTGTTTTGAAATCGCTACGGGATAACCCTGCCCAAAGCAGAGTAAACAGCGCATATGAACATTGAAGTATGTTATAGTCCTCAATCTTATCCCCTCTTCCATAATCCTCAATCGGTAGTTGTTGTTATTGATGTGTTAAGGGCTACTTCGGCCATTACCACGGCATTTTACCATGGTGTTTCAAAAATGATTCCGGTTGCCAGTGTGGATGAAGCGCGGGTGTACGCCAAAAGCGGCTTTCTGGTAGCTGCCGAAAGAGAAGGCGAAATGGTAGAGGGTTTTGATTTGGGCAACAGTCCTTTTGGCTACATGAACAAAAAAATAAAGGGAAAAACCATTGCCATTACGACCACCAACGGCACCCAGGCAATTGACATGGCCAGGGGCGCTGGCAGTGTTGTAATTGGGAGTTTTTTGAATCTGGACACCGTGGTTGAACATCTGGCCAAAACAAAAAAAGACGTACTTTTTTTATGCGCCGGCTGGAAAAACAAATTCAACCTCGAGGATACATTGTTTGCCGGCGCCGCTTCGATTGAACTGATAAAAAAACATCGTTTCAAAACCACTTGCGACTCTACGATTGCCTCCATGAAATTATACGATCTGGCCAAACATAACCTGTATGATTTTCTGTCGGCCTCGTCGCATCGCAACCGCCTTGCAAAACTTGATCTGGAACGAGATGTAAAATACTGCCTCACACCAAATCAGTGCCCTGTACTACCCGTACTTGAAGGGAATTTTCTGGTGAAGGCGGTTTAAACAACCAGTGCATAATGAAAAAACGGATTTTGTTTTTCCTGATTTACAGCAGCCTTTGCCAGGTGATAAACGCCCAGTACCTTTCCTACACCGTATCTCCACCAAGTTGCAGTACCTGTTGCGATGGTAATATGACTATAACCATTGATTATTGTTTTGGAACGACGATCATATTTCCGACTCCCACAGTTTCACTGCTTTCATATACAGCAAACACGCTTCATTATACAAATTGCTGCAATCTAACCTACACCTTTACAACCGCAGCCACCGATGTGTGCCCCTCTGTTACGCAGGCCATCAATGCCTCAATAGCCACAGGCGTTGATGAACAAACCGGAATTTTATCGGCGTTCTCAATTTACCCAAACCCGGTTGGCTCTGCGCTGCATATTGATGCCGGTAAATTTGCCGGCAGCAAAATTTCTGTATCAATTCTCAGCTATCTCGGCGAAGTTTTAGATCAACGCCCACTGGATGAAGCAGGTAATTTACCAATGAACAATTATTTATCCGGTATTTATTTTGTAAAAATTCAGGTTGGCGGTGCGCAACGAATGTTTAGGGTATTGAAAGAGTAATTTCCACGCAGGGCGGCATTTTACTGTTTCTCGATTACCTGATACAATTTTCCTGACCTAAAAATTATCATTAAACACAGGCTTTGTGAAAGCAATTGGAATTATTTTTTCAAATACACAAGGTCAGGAACCTTTAAGGTAGTCCTTACGCTGCAACAAACATTTTATGCAAAATCCGGAATTTGCCTACAACCGGTAAGGTTAAACTGCATCACTTTTTATTTAACATACTCAAAGTATAAGCTCGTATAAAGTTCGTATCCGGGTACCATTTCAGAGTTATAGTATAACGCGTACAATAGCATTCCATTAAGATAATAGTACCTGATTTTGCTGAACGAATAAAAGGTTTCGCACAATATATTTTCACGGTTCTTTAATTCGGTTTCATAAACCTGTCCCTTATTATCCAAATAGTGAACCAGTGAGACTTCGCGGTTGCTTTTTCGCTTACATCCGTTAAGATCAATTACCTCAGTGACAGTGTTTTTATTACTCTTTACACTCAGTATTTCCCGGTGTTGTGCTCCAAGCGGATTATAATAAAGTCCGAAGTTGGCCGGATCGTTGTTTTTTGTCCACCGCGACGAAATTATCCGGGTGCTATCCGAGTGAATTATCCATTCACCAATTACATATTTAAGGGGCAAAGTATCGTTGCTTATAAACTGATATATTCGGACTTTTCTGATGCGGGCTTTTATCAGGGCAATGCTATCAGTAGCAAGGTTGGGTTTATAACCATAAAAATTGGGAGGCGCTTCATCGCTGCCTTGATTTTGGGCACAGCAACAATTGTTACCAAGCCAGGTAAAAAAGGTGAGCCAAATTATCTGGATTCCGGCCATAACATTCAGATGCATTACTCCTCAATTATTAAACGAATATAAAGTGTGATATTGAACTTGTTACCAGCTACCCTGTTAAAAATATTCCACTCAGTGTACCGGCAATTGCTTACCATTAACCTTTTTGCCGGTTGTTTTATGCGTTAACAGTCAGTTAGCAGGGCTATTTGGTACTCTACTCCATTTTTAGCATTACCGGTAAATGATCCGAGAGCCAGAGG
>CALMNJ010000261.1 GCA_937868675.1 uncultured Bacteroidota bacterium
TTCATAAGCAGGGTAAGTCGGGTAATAATTCCAGGTGAGTACTTGTTTTGGATCATTACTCATTTCAACAGTATATAGCTCTGATGGAGCTGTAAGAACCGTGAAATCTATTTGCCTGGCTGAAAATGATGAAAATTCTTTTTTATTGGCATACGCATAAACTGTATTACCCTGAATATTGCTGATTGATATTTCTTTGGTAATCGATGGGATTTGAGAAAGATCATTTAATTGAAAACTAAAATAAACTTCTCCGCGGCGGTTAATATCCAACTGAGCCTGGTTAACCTGTTTTAACTGGGATTGGGCTGATACGATTCTGATTAATGAAGTTAAGGAGAAAAGGAGAAAAATGAGTTTTTTCATTTACTGCTTATTGTTATATTTCTTTGATTGATGGCTCGAGTTCAGCCATAAGGGCGGCCATGTGGTTGTATTGCGCTTTTTCGATCTTAACTAATGGTAAACGCAAATTGTTAGAAATTATCTCCATGATTTCAAGTGCAGCTTTAATTCCCGAAGGATTGCCGTCGGCAAAAACGGAACGCGTAAAATCGGTGAGTTTGTAATGAATTTCGCGTGCTTTCTTCATTTCTGATTTCAATCCAAGCGATACCATCTCGGAAAATAATTTTGGATAAGCATTGGCAACAACTGAAATAACGCCATCGGCTCCCATGCCCAGTAACGGAAGAGTAAGCAGGTCGTCGCCCGAAATCACGAGGAAATCCTTTGGTTTGTTGCGGATAATGTCCATAATTTGTTCAATGCTACCCGAGGCTTCCTTAATACCTATAATGTTATCAAATTCGTTAGCCAGTTGGAGGGTTATTTCAGGTTTCATGTTAACCGAAGTACGCGAAGGCACATTATACAAAATAATTGGTATAGGGCTCACCGTGGCTATATTTTTATAATGCAGGTAAAGGCCTCTTTGCTGTGGTTTGTTATAATAAGGTGTTACCGAAAGAATAGCATCGTAACCCTCAAGCGAATTAGTCCTTATTTTATTTATAACTTCCTGCGTATTGTTTCCGCCCAGTCCCAGCACAAGCGGAAGTCTCTTATTGTTTATCTCAACAACAAAGTCGGCAAGCGCATTCATTTCTTCGCGTGTGAGGGTTGCAGTTTCGGCGGTAGTTCCCTGCACTACTAGATAATTTACTCCACCTTTGATGAGGTGTTCTATTAACCGCTCCAATGCAGTAAAATCAATAGTCCCTTGTTTGTGAAACGGTGTAACCATGGCAACCCCGGTGCCCCTGAATTTGTTGTTCATATCGGTTAATTGTTTATCCTGCTTAAATAATGTATTACTTGTGAGGAAAATGTGTCAATTGTTTCGTCGGGACCGGCATGGATCATCAGATCATAAAACAGGTGGTGATCTTCCTGGTACCTGCCCACTTTAAGCCCGGCCTTCGAAAGTGCCGCACAATAAAGCAAAGGCAAATGATCATCTAAGCTCAGGTCAATCAGTATGTCGTATTCTGTATCCACAAATTCTTTAACAAATGCTTTTTGTGGCTGGAACCGGAAATTTACATCTTTAGCTGTAATAATATCCTGGGTAATTTTCGGGATAAAATAATGCGGTGCTATTTTTAAATCGGTGTAACATACCACACGCACTTTCAGTTTCATTTCATTCAGCTGGCTGAGAATGGTCTCAACTATTTTATAGGTAGCTTCATCGGGTAAATAATACAGTAAAGCAACGGTCCTGGCTGTATCCAGGTTGGTAGCTTTCTGATGCCTGCTCATTTCGTTTACTTGTTTCACAAGAAACGATTTAGCCATGTTTTCGCGAATATTCTGAAATATTTTCAAGACTGATGTTTTGGTTGCTCAATGGCCGATATACAGGCCTGAGCTGTAGACTTGCGAAAATACTTATTTTTTTTTCCTGAACGTAAAAATATTTTCAAAAACCTGGGTATTGAAGGCTTCAAATCTGATTATCTCACTGTCCGTTTTGGGGTAATTTTGAGAAACAGGATATAATCTCGCCAATATACATCCGGTGATAGTCTTTTTTAGGGTAATTTGCATCAATGCTTTTTACCAGGAAATGTTCGGGGTTTATATCCGAAAAGTAAAGCTTCCGGCATTCCATCATCAAAACCGACTGTTCGTAAAATATTGATTTTGAAGGTGATTCAAAGGGCTTTAAACCGGTTGCTTCCATTTTATTCACATGGCGGCCTGAACGTTTGCCACATAAATTGAGCGCCGGCCGCTGACTTTTATCAAAAAAACTCATGGTGAAGAATTCATTTTTCTCCATAAATTCATATGTATACCGCTGTGGCCTCACGAAGCAAAATACAACCTGTTTGTTCCACAAAATTCCTACACCACCCCAGCTGGCTGTCATGGTATTAAAGGATTCAAGATTACCGGCCGAAAGCAGGAACCAGTCTTTATCAATTAAAGTAAAAGGATTTTGATGAATATCCTC
>CALMNJ010000262.1 GCA_937868675.1 uncultured Bacteroidota bacterium
TTTTCTATAAGCCCACCAGCGGCCTCAATGTATTTAAAATAGCCGCGCAATTCGGATAACACATCCTCAACATTGTGAGTGATGAGGTTAAAAGAATGAGGTGCGGATGCCATTGTAAATTTTTTAATAAGCTCCGGAAGACTTTTGTCGCCTTGTTTATCAAGCACATAGGTTTCGATCTCGGCGTCTGAAGGTTTTAGGTGAGCAGGAACTAATTCGATAAAATGATTGTTAAAATAAATTCTGTTGTTCATAAATAGCTTTGAGCAATGCACAAACTAAGTTTAAATTTGCTGTATGACTTCGTTTGATGATGCTGAGCTTAAAGTTGCCGAATTTTTATTACAAATAAAAGCTGTAAAACTCCAGCCAGATAAACCCTTCACCTGGGCCAGCGGAATAAAATCGCCTATTTATTGCGATAACCGAAAAACACTTTCATATCCCAAAATACGCACCTACATCAGGCAGCATTTTGTGGAAATTATTAACGCTGCCTATGGGAAACCGGATGTAATTGCCGGCGTTGCTACCGGTGGCATTGCCATTGGCGCACTGGTGGCTCAGGAAATGGGACTGCCATTTGTGTACGTGCGCAGTGAGGCTAAAAAACATGGCCTTACCAACATGATTGAAGGGGAAATTGAAAGCGGACAAACCGTGGTGGTGGTTGAAGACCTGATAAGCACGGGTGGCAGCAGCCTTAAAGCAGTGGAAGCCTTGCGCGAAAAAGGCTGCAATGTAAAGGGAATGGTGGCCATTTTTACTTACGGATTCGATGAAGCCGTGCAAAACTTTAAGAAAGCCAAGTGCCGGCTTGAAACCCTGACCAATTACAGTACCCTTATAAACGCCGCTGTAAAAAAGGAATATATTAACGAAAAAGACACCAAAAGCCTTAAAGAATGGCGTACCAACCCGTCGGGCTGGGGCCAAAGTGTGGTGAAATAATTGTAGTTAAAAAACTGAACAGCATTGCATATTTTACCGGTATGCAATTTTTTTAGGCCATGAGAAAGCACATTTTAGTTATGGTATTAATGAGTGCGGTAACTCTTACTACCGCACAAATTAACGCTGCCGGTATTACTGAAAAACCTTACATTGAAGTAACCGGTACACACGAAATGGAAATAACACCCGACGAGATTTATATCCACATTACCCTGCGTGAGCAAATGGAAAAGAAGGAAAAAACGGATATCAGGAAACAGGAAGATAGCCTGAAGTTTTGCCTGAGGCAGTTGGGGATTGATGTTTCGAATTTAACCGTGAACCGCGCGGATGCCGATTACGGACGGGTGAGGAAATCGGTTAAGGATGTTTTTCTTTCGAAATCCTACACCTTGAAATTAAATAATGCCGAGTTACTGAATAAACTTTACAAGGCTTTTGACCGGATTGACGTGGCCGATGCCTTTGTTGATAGAGTTGACCATTCAAAAATGGAAGAGCTGACAAAGGAATGCAGAATAAAAGCTATTAAAGCGGCGAAGGATAAAGTGGATTATCTGCTGGCGGCAGTAGGTAAAACAGCCGGCGCCCCGCTTAGCATATCCGACAACGGGGCTCAGGTAATTATGGAAGGGCGGGGATATGGAGCAGGTGCGGCAGCAATGCCCGGCAAGATGAGATGGATTCAAAACTCGGTTTCGGAAAATGATGACTATTCAAA
>CALMNJ010000263.1 GCA_937868675.1 uncultured Bacteroidota bacterium
TTCCCCTCTGTTTTGAAAGGACTGAAACTTAGCAACTGCCGTTTTGGAAGGGCTACAAAATGTTAGCTTACTAGTCAGCCTGTAAAAACGGATAGCGATAATCGGTTGGCGGTGCCAGCGTTTCCTTAATGGTTCGAGGCGATACCCAGCGCTGCAGGTTAATTTTAGCACCGGCTTTATCATTGGTACCACTTCCCCTTGCGCCACCAAATGGCTGCTGCCCCACTACCGCACCGGTACACTTATCGTTTATGTAAAAATTACCTGCCGCATTCTGGAGTTTACGGGTGGCAAGCTCAATAGCGTAGCGGTCTTGCGCAATCACGGCGCCTGTAAGCGCATAAATAGAGGTGTTGTCAACCAGTTCAAGGGTCTCCTCAAAATTGTTTTCGTTGTACACAAACACGGTGAGCACCGGGCCAAAAAGTTCCTCGCACATGGTTACGTATTTAGGGTCTTTTGCCACGATTACCGTTGGTTCAATAAAGTAACCTTTCGTTTTATCGTAATTGCCCCCGGCAATAATTTCAGCGTTGCCGTCGTTTTTGGCGCGATCAATATAACCGGCCAGTTTATCAAAACTCTTTTCGTCAATTACCGCATTAATAAAATTGGTAAAATCTTCGGTAGGGCCCATTTTCATGCTTTTAAGGTCGGCCTGCAACAGGCTTTTAAATTCAGGCCATAAGTTATCAGGGATATAAACCCTTGAGGCAGCCGAACACTTTTGGCCCTGATATTCAAAGGCACCGCGCGAAACAGCTGTTGCCAGTGCTTTAACATTTGCGGAACCATGTGCTATAATGAAATCTTTGCCGCCGGTTTCGCCCACAATGCGAGGATAGGAGCGGTACTTATGAATGTTGTTGCCAATCGTTTGCCAGATATTTTGAAACACTTCGGTACTTCCTGTGAAATGAATTCCGGCAAAATCGCGGTGGTTAAAAATTACCTCAGCCGCATCAGGACCGCTAGGATAAATAAGGTTGATAACACCATCAGGCACACCGGCCTCACGGAAAATCTCCATCAGTACATTGGCGCTATACACCTGCGTATTGCTTGGTTTCCACACCACTACGTTGCCCATCATGGCGCAACTTGTTGGGAGGTTACCGGCAATTGCTGTAAAATTGAATGGGGTAAGTGCATAAATAAAACCTTCCAGTGGCCTCCACTCTACCCTATTCCACACGCCGGGCGAAGAAACCGGCTGGTCGGCATAAATCTCCGTCATGTAATGCACATTGAATCGCAAAAAATCAATGATCTCGCAGGCACTGTCAATCTCGGCCTGAAAAGCGTTTTTGCTTTGTCCCAGCATTGTAGCTGCGTTTAATTTAGCCCTGAATGGTCCCGCAATAAGGTCGGCGGCTTTCAGAAAAATGGCCGCGCGTTGTTCCCAACTCAGGGCGCTCCAGGCGGCTTTGGCATCGAGAGCTGCATCAATGGCCTGGCTGATATGTTGTTTGTTGCTTTTATGGAAATAACCCAGGGTGTGTTTGTGGTCGTGTGGTGGAGCCAGACGCATTTTGTTGTTGCTACGCACTTCCTTACCGCCAATATACATAGGGATATCCATTTCGGCAGCACGAAGCTGCTTCAGCATAGCTTGTAATTCGGCACGCTCGGCACTGCCTGGTGCATATTGTTTTACGGGCTCGTTAACCGGTGCCGGTACTTTATAAATTCCTTTTGGCATAATGTTTCAGTGATTGTTAAACAAGACCACAAAGATAAGTTTTTAATTTGTGAGGCTGTGCGTAAATTTGCCTGTATTACGCCCTCACCGTATCAAAAAACTTCACACATACTATGGATTGATTGCCGGGTTGGTTGTTGTTGTGACGGTGTTTCTGGCTTTCCGGCTTCAGTTTCTCCGCTTCAACTATGATTTTGAGGCCTTTTTCCCGAATGAGAACCATGAACTTGAACTTTTCACCAACTATCGCAACACTTTTGAGTACGAGAATGAGTTTGTTCTCATTATTCTTGAAAACAAAAAGGGAATCTTTAAAAAGGATTTCCTGATAAGAGTTGACAGTCTTGCCGCTGAGTTTGAAAGGGTAGACAATATAACGCGTGTAACCTCGCCAACACGCATGCGCACGGTGTCGCTTGGGGCACTGGTGCCTTACAACAAAAAGGTTCTGAACATTGACGATGAAAGCCTCTACGCCGCCGACAGCGCCGCCATTTATGCATCGGGCAATCTGGTTGGATCTTATTTTCCGGCTGATGCCAAATCGTTGTGTCTGTTTTTAAAAACTGCCGACGGCCTTTCTAAAGCGGAGAGCGATAAGCTGGCCACCGACCTGAGCAAGGTGCTGTCACTTTCAAAATTTGATGATGTGCATTACGCAGGTAGGGTTCTTGCGCAAAAGGTATACATCGAAATTCTGCAAAAAGAGTTCCTGCTTTTTATCTGTCTGGCCTTTCTTATTGTGGTTGTTTTCCTCTGGCTCACTTTCCGAAGCCTGTATGGCATTTTGGTTCCACTGCTGGTAGTGGTGATTGCCATCATCTGGACTCTCGGAATCATGGAGCTGATGGGTAAACCCATTGACCTGATGGTGACGCTGCTACCCACTATGATATTTATTACAGGCATGAGCGATGTGGTGCATTTCTTTTCCAAGTATTTTGAAGAGCTGGCCCGCGGCACCGAACGGAGCGCCATTTATCAGCTTATTCTAAAAGAAGTGGGCTTCCCTACGTTTCTTACGCTCATTACCACTGTGGTTGGATTTCTTTCGCTTTTGTTTTCGAGTATTGTGCCTATCCGTGAATTTGGAATTTACACATCGGTGGGAGTGTCCATTGCCTTTTTGCTTACCTACACCCTGCTGCCAGCCCTGCTGTATTTTTTCACTCCAAAAAAACTGGTAACCGTTCATGACAACAGCAATCGCACATACGGCGCTATGCGCAAAGGCCTTAGCTGGATTTTCAGAAATCAAAAAACAATTCTGGGCATCACCGCCTTGTTGCTGGCCCTTTCGTTTGTA
>CALMNJ010000264.1 GCA_937868675.1 uncultured Bacteroidota bacterium
AGCGGTATTTTACAGTATTTTACATCAGCCACTACAGCGCCGGTTGGCAATACAAACCATTGCAAAGTAACGTCTCTGGCAATTGAAATAACGGCTGATCCGGCTTACAGGGCCCAAATTATGTCTAAACTTGATATCGGTGCCCTTAAACAACTGGTAAACGGCATGTAACGTTTGGATTTTGTTAAAACAAAACGCCAACCCGAACCAATCTAAGTTTTATATTGGCTCCGCATTAATTTACCATGAAATTTTTTATAGACACGGCCAACCTGGCCCAGATTAAAGAAGCACAAGACCTTGGCGTTCTTGATGGCGTAACCACCAACCCCTCGCTTATGGCGAAAGAAGGTATCAAGGGGCGGGATAATATCCTGAAACATTATGTTGATATCTGCGAAATAGTTACCGGCGACGTAAGCGCAGAGGTAATTGCCACCGATTATGATGGCATTATCCGGGAAGGCGAAGCCCTTGCCGAACTGCATGAACGCATTGTGGTAAAAGTGCCCATGATAAAGGATGGTGTTAAAGCAATAAAATACTTTACTGATAAAGGGATCAAAACCAACTGTACACTTGTTTTTTCGGCAGGACAGGCGCTTCTGGCTGCTAAAGCCGGCGCCACCTACGTTTCACCTTTCATTGGCCGGCTCGACGATGTGAGTACCGACGGACTCAGACTGATAGAAGACATCCGGGTTATTTACGATAATTTTAACTACCAGACACAGATTCTTGCCGCCAGTGTGCGACACCCCATGCACATTATTGAATGCGCCATGATTGGAGCCGATGTGGCCACGTGTCCGCTTAGCGCCATTACCGCATTGCTCAAGCACCCCCTAACAGATAGCGGGCTTGCACAGTTTCTGGCCGACGCTAAAAAATAAGGTTCCTATTGGTATCAGAGAAGCCGGCCGTTTTTCTTTTCGTAATTTAGTTCAAATGAAAAACATCCGCCCGGCTTTTTGTTTTTGTCTGGTGCTCATATCCTTGCAGGCTGCTGCGCAACATCGCAAATATACATGGCCTGAAATACGATGGGGTATTTTTCATCCGGTTGCCACAATTAAGCTAAACCGAATAACTAAATCCTGCGACAGTATTTACCGCCGCGTGCTAAAGGAAAACACATTTATTGCCGACTACAACAATGGCGGCCGTCAGGATGCTTACCGGCATGTATTTTATATGGCCGCTTTTGCCCAAAAAATTGCCCCCCGCAAAGTGAGGCGATTAGGCGAATTGCATGAAAAAGGCAATTACCTCATGTATAAACGCAGCATGCTTGAAGATGGTGAACTTGCCGACAGTCTCAGCAATCAAATGGACTTGAAGAATAACGAATGCGGAATTAATCTGGCGGCTTCAGGCAAAAGTGTGTCACTAACCGAACTTTCTTATAAGGCTGTAAGATTGATTGAAGAAGGAAAAGCGTTTATTATGAAACGAAATAAAGACGGAAATTATCTGGATTGCTCAGGAAACCTTGTGGTATTAAAAAAAAAAAAAAAATGGAGCATACCAAAATGTCTGGTACCGTCAAACACGGCCTATATCAACTGAAGTTGTTTATACCTGAGTTTGCAGTTTATCCACTCGCCATCCAGTTCGCTGCCGTACTTTTTATAAAACCCAATGGCGGGTTCATTCCACTCTAGCACCTGCCACTCCAGCCTGCGCACGTTTTCCTTTTTCGCAATTTGAAGCACCTTTTCAAAAAGCAGTTTACCGTAGCCATTACCTCGCTCACGGCTGGTAACAATTATATCTTCCAGAAACATACAGCGGCCCTTCCAGGTGGAGTATTTGAAATAATATACTGCCAGTCCAACAATTTTATTGTTCTTCTTAAGCACATAAAAATCAAAGACTTTATTTTTTCCGAAGCCCCAGTTGGTCATCTCCGCCACCGTAACCTCCACTTCACCAGGCGAGCGTTCGAATACTGCCAGTTCATTTACAAGCTTAAGTGCGTCCGGAATGTGTGATCTCGTGCCTTTGAGCAATTTAATCTGTTTCATTTTTGTGGGAAATTTTTGCGAATGACTACTTTTTGTAATACCCGTTTAATTACTAGTTCGCTTACCAGTTCCAAAAAACTTATTGACGGGTTTAATTTGCTGTAACGTTTTATTTGTTCCTCGCTCACATCAATCCGGTACAACAGATTTTCAAGCTCACGGCCACCCATTTTTCCGGCCCTTGTGAGCTGTTCCTGTAAAACATTTTTCAAAATTGACCATTCCTGAGGAATATGCTCACAAAAACCAGCGTCAAGTCCTGCGCCTTCAAAATCTTTTTTTAGCTGCAGCCTGAACAGTTCAAACAGGCCCTGTTGTTGCAATTGCAACTGTTCTGAACCGCGCTCCATTTCCTATTTTTTAATCAGCAGGCGTTCTACTTTTTTGTTTTCGAGAATATGCGATGCAACAATTTCTTTCACATCGTCTTTTTTTACACCCACATAAAAAGTGCCATCAGGATAAATAGCCACCGTTGGCCCAAAATCGCAAATGCCAAGGCAACCACTTTTGTTGGCTCGGGTTTTAAGATTTACATTAAGGCCTTTGAGTTGTTTTTTGAATTCAGCCACCAAATCAAGACCATGTGCCTCTCCACAACTCAATCGGTCACTACCGGTACGCTGATTGGTACAAACAAAAATATGTACATCGTAAACCATAACATTTCATCAATTTATCGCTTCGTTATCAAATAAGCCATTTCACTTCCTTTACGTCTACTTCCCTTAAAATTTCGTCCTCACCTTTCAGCAGCAACAGGCCGGCCGGCGATATACCTTCCACAAACATACGCCTCACAGCTCCATTCAGTTCAAACCAAACGGAATTTTTAATTCCAAAAAAATTACTCAGGTATTCGCCTCCCAGCAGGTCAAACTTGCCGGCCATTAATGACAAATAACGTTTTTCAAGCCAGTAACAAAATTTCAACATCACATCCCGCGTATCAAACGAAACATCAGCAATGAGTTTGAGCGATGTGGCCCCTTCCAGATTATTGAAAAAGGTTTGGTTCACATTAATGCCCACCCCCACCACACTCCAGATCACATCGTTGTTTACCAGATTATTTTCAATAAGTACACCGGCAATTTTGCGGCGGTTCACCAAAATGTCATTCGGCCATTTAATTTTAATGTCAAATTGGCTATTGTCGAGTAATTGTGCTATTGTGTCATAACAGGCAAGCGCAGCTACCTGGTACAGAAAATGTTGTTTTTTGAGGCTTAAAAACGCCGGTTTAAGAATGACCGAAACCATCATGTTGCTGCCTGGCTCCGACTCCCAGGAGGTTCCGCGCTGTCCGCGTCCCCGGGTTTGATGATCGGTGTAAATAATTGTACCCTCGGGTGGGTTAACGTTCTTTAACATCTCAATGGCATAGGAATTGGTGCTTTCGGTAACGGGTAAAAAAACAGGATTTTTACCGATAAATAGTGTTTCCATTACGCCAAATAAGTCTAAATTTGTTGTTTCTGTAAACGTAGTAAAAAGTATTATACGCTTAGCAATTATAAACATTAAATATGGCCAAAAAACCGGTCGCTAAACGCCAGGTTAAAAAAACGCCGGGACAAACGCGCAAAAAAACGGTAGCCGGAAAATCGAAACCGGGTGCTAAAAAAGCAAGCTCAAAAAATTCGGGAAATAAAAAAGCACTTAGCGAAAAAGAACGCGAACTCAGAGCCGCAAATCTTATTGCCAATTCCGAACGCAAAACCAAAAGCACGGGTAAGCGACCTAAAAAAAACGCTACCGGCAAGCAAACGCTGAGCCTTGTGGAAGCCGTGGTAGAAGGTATTCGCGAAAAAAAAGGCCGAAATATCACGGTTCTGAACCTGAAAGATATTGATAACCGGGTAACCGACTTTTTTGTGATCGCCGATGCTGAAAGCAGCATCCACGTAAACTCCATTGCCGATGGTGTGGAAGAAACGGTGATTAAACTTACAGGTGAAAAGCCCTATCACAGCGAAGGAAAACAAAACAACGAGTGGATTCTTGTGGACTATATCAATGTTGTGGCCCACATTTTCAGACGCGACATGCGCGAACATTACAACATTGAAGGCCTGTGGGGAGATGCCGAAATTACACACCCCGGCGATTAAACAATTAGTATTCAAACAATGAGTGAACAACAGGAACCATTACAAAACAATCCCGGTCAGCAGCAGGACGACGAAAGAAAAAAGCAGTTTGAACGGATGAAAGAGCGCTTTGGAAGACAAAACCAACCGGGCGCTGGCAAAAACAACAGCGGCAATAATTTTTACTGGATATACGGAGCCGTGATTGTTGTGCTGCTTTTCTTTATTTTTTACGGAAGCGATTTCAACTCACGGACACATGAGGTAACGCCAAACGCTTTTTTCAGAGATATGCTGGCAAAAGGCGATGTGCAGGATGTGGTGATTGTAAATAAAACCATTGCCCGCATCACCATTAATCCCGACAGTGCGGCTAAACTCGACCGCTACAAAAACCCCGCTACCAATCAGCCTTTCTTTCCGAATCCGAAGTTTAAAGGACCCCACTTTGTCGTGTCGGTTCCTTCCATTGATTACTTTCTTCAGCGGATGGAAAAAGAACAAACGGATGCCGGTATTCCCAAAGAGCGCCAGGTGTCGGCACGCAGCATTGAAGAATCGAACTGGGTTACCGATCAGTTGCCCTGGATGGTCCCTATTATCCTCATGATCGTTATCTGGATCATTATGATGCGCCGCATGAGCGGCGGCAGCAGTGGCCCCGGCCAGATATTCAACATCGGAAAATCAAAAGCCACCCTTTTTGATAAAGACACTCACGTTAACGTCACGTTTAATGATGTGGCAGGCCTCGATGGCGCCAAACTGGAAGTCATGGAGATCGTTGACTTCCTTAAGAACTCCAAAAAATATACCGATCTGGGAGCCAAAATACCAAAAGGTGCCTTGCTGGTTGGCCCTCCGGGCACCGGCAAAACCCTGCTGGCAAAAGCGGTTGCAGGCGAAGCCAAAGTTCCGTTCTTCTCTCTGAGCGGATCGGACTTTGTTGAAATGTTCGTGGGTGTTGGGGCTTCGCGTGTGCGCGATCTTTTCAGGCAGGCAAAAGAAAAAGCCCCTTGTATTATTTTTATTGATGAGATTGATGCCATTGGCCGCGCCCGTGGAAGAAGTATTTCTGCCGGATCAAACGACGAACGCGAAAATACTCTCAATCAACTGCTCACCGAAATGGACGGTTTTGGCACCAACAGCGGCGTAATAATACTGGCTGCCACCAACCGTGCCGATATTCTCGACAGGGCCCTTATGCGTGCTGGTCGTTTCGATCGCCAGATCTATGTTGATATGCCGGATCTTAACGAACGAAAGGAAATCTTCCAGGTACATCTTAAAAAAATAAAGATTGACGAGAGTGTGCAGATAGACTTTTTGGCCAAACAAACACCGGGCTTCAGCGGTGCTGATATTGCCAACATTTGTAACGAGGCCGCGCTGATTGCAGCACGTTCCAACAAAAAAACCGTTCAGCGTCAGGATTTCCTTGATGCCGTTGACCGGATCATTGCAGGCCTCGAGAAGAAAAACAAAATTATTACCCCGCAGGAAAAACGGGTTATCGCCTTCCACGAAGCCGGACACGCAACCGTAAGCTGGATGCTTGAATATGCAAGCCCACTTGTAAAGGTAACTATTGTGCCACGCGGAAAATCGCTGGGTGCCGCATGGTACCTGCCCGAAGAGCGCCAGATAACCACCGCTGAACAAATCATGGATGAAATGTGTGCAGCCCTTGGTGGAAGAGCTGCCGAAGAAATTGTGTTTGGAAAAGTAAGTACAGGTGCCTTAAGCGATCTTGAAAAAATAACCAAACAGGCATACGCCAGTATTGTTTACTACGGCCTTAATGAAAAAGTAGGGAATTTGAGCTATTACGATAGCAGCGGACAAAGCGAGTACTCGTTTGGTAAACCATACAGCGAAAGCACCGCAAAAACCATTGACGAAGAAGCCAAAAAAATGGTTGACATTGCTTATGCAAAAACAAAACAGATATTGTCAGTGAATAAAGAAAAACTGACTGTTCTGGCAGAAAAACTTCTCGAAAAAGAGGTTATTTTCAAAGAGGATCTTGAAGAAATTTTCGGGAAACGCCCTTTCGACAAGCCGGATGATGCGGCCAAAAGCCTTGAAGTATAACGAATAGTCCGTTTATGTATAACAAGAAACCCGGCCGCTTCAGCGCCGGGTTTCTTGTTTTTGTCATTGTGTCTTGTAATGTCAAAGATTGCGTTTCGCGCTATCTGCCAAGCGTTTCAATCGCCTTAAGAATGGCGGCATCGCTTTGGTTGATGATTGGATAATAAGCATCCTTGTCAAATAAATTCCGCCCGATAAGCGCTTTAAAAATCTGATCAAAGCCTTTCTCCTTACCGTTTATCGAGGTCATGTGCACTTTTGAAGAACTCAAATACGAATTAAGTTCGGTAACAACACTGGCATGCTGTTTGTAACGTTCTATAAACTCATCCGCCGTTTTGTATAACGTATTCAGCTCCGAACGGTGTTTGTCGGCATAATCAAACGCAAACGAGTTGAGTGTACCACTGTAATACAGTTTATTTACTTCATGGCTGTATCGGTTTGTGTCAAGCGACACAAATACGTCGGGCACAATACCGCCGCCACCGTACACAATTTTTCCGCCGGGCGTTCTGTACTGTTTTGTCCGGTCAATCTTAATACTATCTGCATTATACAGTTCGCCATTCTGATACCGCTCATATTCCTCATTGTAATAATCGTCAAGGCTTTTGTCATACGGCTTTTGAATACAACGTCCTGTAGGCGTGTAATACCTGGCAATGGTAAGTCTAACCGCCGATCCATCGGCAAGATCAATCTGGTCCTGAACAAGACCTTTTCCAAAACTCCGGCGGCCTATAATAGTAGCGCGGTCATTATCCTGCAGAGCACCGGCCACAATTTCGCTTGCACTGGCGCTGCCTTCGTCTATTAGCACCACCAGCGGATTTTGTTCGAATCCGCCTTTTGAGGTGGCAGTGTAAACTTTTTTTGGATGCGCCCGGCCTTCGGTATAAACTATTTGCAATCCACTCATCAGAAACTCGTCAGCCAGTTGTACCGCGGTGTTTAAAAATCCTCCGCCATTGCCACGCAGATCCAGAATAAGCTTTTTCATTCCTTTGGAGCTGAGATCGTTAAACGCTTTTACATACTCATCGTAAGTAGTGCTTGCAAAACGGCTTATCTTAATGAACCCGATTCCCGGCCTTACCATGTAAGCCACATCAATGCTGTAAATTGGTATGGTTCCGCGTGTAATATTAAAATCAAGAGGCAATTTAAGTCCCTTACGAAGAATGCTAATGGTAACGGTGCTGCCGCCTTTTCCCCGTAATTTCTCAAAAACCATCTTATTGGTTACCTTAACGCCCGCCACATTTTTTCCATTTACCTTCACCACCCTGTCGCCTGCTTTTATACCAGCCTTTTCGGAAGGACCACCAATAATGGGGTTAATAACCCTAATGGTATCATGTATAATATTGAACTCAATACCTATGCCTTCAAAATTTCCTTCAAGTGGTTCGTTTACCGCGCTGAAATCGGAAGCAGGAATAAAATCGCTGTGCGGGTCAAGGCTTTTCAGCATTGACACAACGGTTTTGTTTTCGAGCTGCTCGCGGTTCACCGTCTCCACATACTGCATTTCAATGTAATCAAGCAAACTGTTTATCTTGGTGTTACTGCTTTTCAAATGATGATCGGCCCTTACTTTTTTACCGGTACCAAAAGTAAAATAATAGCCAAGCAAAACCCCCGCAGCCAGCACCAGCGCAAAATAAAGCGGCATTAGTGGGTTGAACTTACGGGGAGCCTGTGATTCGGGAAAATCGTTTGGTTCGGACACGCTGTTTTTTTTGTAAATTTGTTAGGGTCTAAAGATACTAATTTCGGCCAACACGCGTTGAAATGCAAGGCGGCATGAGTGCAAAAACATTAATAAACAGCCAAACCTTCATGAATAAGCCAACGAGAGTTTCCCTTTACCTTCTTGCACTATTTATGTTTTTAGGGTGCAAAAAAAACACCACACAAAACAACGTCAATAATCCGGTTCCCTCGGTAACCGTTCAACTCAATATTTACCCAAACGATCCTTTGTATTTCAAGGTACAGGTAGTGGGTGGGTGGACCTACATAGATGGTGGCATACGAGGCATTGTTCTTTACCGTAAGTCGGAGCAGGAATTTGTGGCCGTTGAACGGACTTCAAGCAACGATCCCAACAGCGACGCCGCCCGGGTGGTTGTAATGAACGATAATTTTACACTTCGTGATACGCTGAGCGATTCACGCTGGCGCATTTTTGACGGCACTGTTACCAAAGGCCCCGCCACATGGCCACTGAGGCTTTATGGTACTTCCTACGACGGAAATGTAGTAAGAATCAGGAATTAAATTTTCACACCGATTACACAAACATCATCCACTTGCTCGTGGTCACCCATCCAGTCTTCAAACTGTTTTTCGAGCATGCTCTTTTGCATCTCAACTGGCAGTTCCGATATTTTAATAAGGATTTCTCTTAGCACCCGGTGTTTGAATTTTTTTCCTTTAGGACCTCCAAACTGGTCGGCGTAGCCATCCGTATACGTGTAAAGCATATCACCCTTTTTAAGCTCCACTTCATAAAGTGTAAAGGGTTTATTTTCAGCATCCGACTTTCCAACCGGCATTTTATCAGCCTGTAGAAGGATCGCTTCGCGGCCTCTTACCAGACAAAAGGTGCTGTTGGCTGCCGCATACTGCAATTTCAGATTTTTAAAATCAATGTTACACAAAATGGCGTCCATGCCATCCTTACTTTCCTCCCTGCTGCCCTCAGGGTTAAGTGCCGAAATAATTCCCTGACGTACCTCGTTTAAAATAAGGTCAGGTCGGGTAACATGTTTTTGCTTTACAATTTCGTTAAGTTTGGAAATATTGAGCAGGCTCATAAAAGCGCCGGGAACGCCATGCCCGCG
>CALMNJ010000265.1 GCA_937868675.1 uncultured Bacteroidota bacterium
GATAAAAAGGAGCCAGACATAAAAACAAGTGAAGCAGATCAAGTATTGAAGAACAATACCAAAAAAAAAAAAAAAAAAAAACCGGATGTAAAACAACCTGAAACCAGGGAAGAGGTCGCTGCCCCTGGGCCATGCAATCCATCCATGCCTGAATTGGCAAGTATAAAAGGCAAATCGCTCAACAACCCTTCCGTTTACGGGCAAATGCTTGAACTGATTGGCGACCTTTGTGGCGAAAGCCTTGTGTTTAAAGTACAGATTGGAGCATACCGTAAACCCGAAAACTATAAGTACGATAATATTGCAAATCTTGGAAAAGTGGACATTTCAAACTTCCCCGACGGCATCACCCGTTTTACACAGAAAGAATTTACAACCATCAGGGCTGCTGAGGTACATCGCCAAAAATTAATCAGCAGAGGGCAGCGGGATGCATGGATTGTGGTTTACGTGGGTGGAACACGATATACGCTTGAGGAAATGATTATGCAGGATTTTTTAACTAAGGCAGTAAACTGATAGAGGCGTTTTGTTGTTTGAAAAGAAACCCGGCTTATGCCGGGTTTTTTGTGAGTATTAGTTGCTGAAATCGCTTTTGATTCACAGGTCAATAAAAAAACGCAGGGCAAGTTCGTAGCCTTTCAGCCCCATGCCACTAATACATCCTTTACTTTTTGCGCCTGTGTATGAAACATGCCTGAAATCTTCACGTGCAAAAATATTACTGATGTGAACTTCAATTACCGAAGCAGGAACAGCCGCGATTGCATCGGCCATGGCCACTGAGGTATGCGTATAGGCACCACCATTCAGGATAATTCCTTTACACGAAAAGCCCAATTCCTGGATTTTGTTTACAAGCTCGCCTTCTACATTGCTTTGAAAGTAAACAATTTCTGTCTCCGGAAATATAGCCTTTAGTTCAACCAGATACTGGTCAAAACTCTTATCTCCATAAAAACCGGTTTCCCTTTTTCCAAGCAGATTAAGATTCGGGCCGTTTATAATTGCTATCTTCATGGCCTGAAATTAGGATTAATTTCATTACTCTCCGGTATCATTCAATTACCAGCTATATGAGCAAATGGCAGCAATACCAAAGGCGTTTTCGTCAGTTCCTGCAGCTCGAACGCTCGCTTTCGCTCAACTCCATTAGTGCTTATACCGACGACCTGGCCAAGCTTGAGCAGTTTTCCGAATTGTTTCTCTCCTGTAAAGACCCCGTTAAAATATCCCCGCGCGAACTGGCTGCATTTGTTGAATGGATTGCCACGCTTGGCTTTTCCGCTGCCACGCAGGCCCGCATTGTTTCGGGTATAAAAACATTTTATAAATTCCTGTTGCTCGAAAACGATCTCCGGGAAAGCCCGGCGGCCCTGCTGGAAACACCTCGCCTGCGCCGGAAACTGCCGGTTTTTCTGGATGTGCACGAAATTGATGCCATAATGGAGCGCATCAATCGTAGCACCCCCGAAGGAGAGCGAAATTACAGCATGCTCGAAACCCTTTACAGTTGTGGCTTGCGTGTAAGCGAACTCGTTCAGCTTAAAATAACCGGGTTGCACCTCAACGATGATTACATTAAGGTAACAGGTAAGGGAAACAAGGAGAGGCTGGTACCGGTTGGCATAACGGCCAAAAAGCACATTCAGCTTTATCTTACAAAGGTGCGCCCTCATCTCACAGTAAAAAAGGGTGATGAGGATATTGTGTACCTCAACCGCCGGGGCGGAAGGTTATCACGCGTGATGGTATTTTACATCATAAAAGATCTCGCCGAAAAAGCCGGCATCAGAAAAAAACTCAGCCCGCACACTTTCCGTCACTCCTTTGCAACACATCTGGTTGAAGGCGGGGCCGACCTCAGAGCGGTACAGGAAATGCTTGGGCATGAAAGTATTACCACCACCGAGATTTACACGCACCTCGACCGGCAGTTCCTGCGCGAAAACATACTGGCCCATCATCCCCGTAACAAATAAAACAGTTACCTTCGCGTATTCATGAAAACGTTTAATGTCCCGGTTTTTTACAGGAGTCCTCTCATAACACGTGTTAAGCAAATAAGGAAACTGAACGACCCCCGCAAAAAAGACATTACTCCATTTGAGGTTGATTTTGGCCCGGTAAAATTTTTATTGGCCCGGCATTTCGGATTTTGTTATGGGGTTGAAAATGCCATCGAAATTGCCTTCAGGGCGCTTGACGAAAACCCGGGAAGACGTATTTTTTTGCTCAGCGAAATGATTCATAACCCCCTGGTGAATCGCGACCTGAATGAACGGGGCGTGCAATTTCTGCAGGACACTATGGGCCATCAATTAATTCCGTTCGAAAATCTGCAAAGGGATGATGTAGTAGTGATACCAGCATTTGGTGCCCCGCTTCAGTTACTTGAACGACTGGAAAAAGGCGGAATAATAACACACATGTATAATACCACATGCCCCTTTGTGGAACGGGTTTGGAAGAAATCGGAACAGATTGGAAAAAATGGCCACACCATTGTAATACACGGCAAATACAGCCACGAGGAAACACGCTCTACTTTTTCACGCAGTGAGCGCGATAGTGAGGCCGTAGTGGTAGTGCGCGATATGGACGAAACCAAAAAACTGGCAGAATACATTCATCAGCGAAAAACACAAGCACAATTCGAAACAGAATTTAAGGGCAAACACTCTCCCGGCTTTGATATTTCGGTGCACTTCAACAGGCTTGGCGTCATTAATCAAACTACCATGCTGGCCACCGAAACTCAGGAAATAGCCGATTACCTCTTCCAGCAAATGAGGCACAGGTTTGGTGAACAATCGGTAAAAGAGCATTTTGCCGACACGCGCGATACTCTTTGTTATGCCACCAACGAAAATCAGGATGCGGTAAACGGCATGCTGATGGCAGAAGCCCAACTCGCTATTGTGGTGGGCGGTTACAACAGCAGTAACACCTCGCATCTGGTTGAGTTATGTGAAAAAAAATTTCCCACCTATTTTATTTCTTCCGCCAGCGAGATCGAAAACCAAAACACCATAAATCATTTTCATTACCCTACCAAAACCAGACTCAGTACCTCAGCTTATCTCCCGGCCGGGCAAACAACACGTATTTTGCTTACCAGCGGCGCTTCATGCCCCGACTCTTTGCTTGAGGAGGTGATGAAAAAAATCGCCTCTTTTTATCCGCAAGCTCTGAAGGCCGAAGAGGTATTACAAAAACTTGAGGCTGCGGCAGCCAATTAAACGATTATCAATGAATGTTAAGCTTACAAAACCGCTTGTTTTTTTCGACATTGAAGCCACCGGTTTAAACACCGGCTCCGACCGCATCGTGGAAATTGCCATGTGCCGTATGGAAACCGATAACTCGGTTGAAACAAAATCATTTCGCATCAATCCCGGAATTCCCATACCTCCTGAAATTTCGAAGATACATGGAATTTATGATAAGGATGTGGCCGATAAGCCCGGATTTAAAGAAATAGCCCCGCGCCTGCTTCAGTTTATAGGCAACGCCGATCTTGCCGGATACAATTCAAATAAATTCGACGTGCCTATTCTGGCAGAGGAGTTTCTCCGCGCCGATGTTGATTTTGATCTTGATGGACGAAAATTAATTGATGTGCAGAATATTTTTCATTTTATGGAACCGAGGAATCTCGCAGCCGCCTACAGGTTTTACTGTGGCAAGCCGCTTGAAAACGCTCATAGTGCCGAGTATGATGCAAAGGCCACGCTCGAAGTGTTTCTGGCGCAGTTACAGAAATACGAACACACCGAAATGGAAGATGAAAAGGGAAACAAGTACATCCCGGTGGTAAACGACATTAAAAAACTGAGTGAGCTAAGTGCCCGTACCAAAAACGTTGATCTGGCCGGACGCATTATTTATAACGAAAGGGGGGAAGAGGTGTTTAGTTTTGGCAAATACAAGGATAAAAATGTACGCGACGTGTTTAAGAAAGAGCCCTCGTACTATCACTGGATGATGCAGGGCGACTTTCCGCTTTATACCAAAAAAGTAATCACAAAAATCAGGCTCAGCATGAAAGGCTAGGTGCCCAACTGGTAGGCCTCGGTTGCTTTTCTTACGCTGCCAAATTTTAGTAACAGTGCCTTCGCCGTTTCATAATCGCTCAGGCCAGTGTTCTTCATCAGCATTTTGGTGCCGCGGTCAACCAGCTTGTTATTGCTGAGTTGCATGTCCACCATTTTATTGCCTTTAACCCGCCCCAGTTTTATCATTACAGAAGTGGTGAGCATGTTAAGCGCCAGTTTTTGAGCGGTGCCGCTCTTCATGCGGGTTGAGCCCGTTACAAATTCGGGACCCACAATTATTTCAACCGGAAATTGTGCATTAGCCGCTACCTCGCTGCCTGTATTGCAGGTAATGCACCCTGTGGCAACGCCATGAAGGTTACAACTTTTTAGTGCTCCCACCACGTAAGGCGTGGAACCGGATGCCGCAATACCAACTACTATATCGCCACGATTGATATCATATTCTTTCAGGTCGTTCCAGCCCTGGTTAAGATCATCCTCCGCAAACTCAACAGCTTTCCTGATGGCGCTGTCGCCTCCGGCTATGAGGCCTATTACACGACCCTGTTCAATGCCATAGGTAGGCGGGCACTCGCTGGCATCTTAGTGCTCACCGTGAGCACGTCGCGCATGCCGT
>CALMNJ010000266.1 GCA_937868675.1 uncultured Bacteroidota bacterium
CACTTAGTTTTACCAGACCTGGTATATCGGGGCATTTGTCCTCGCTGTCCTGCACATGATCATGGTCGCGGTCTGGGCATCCTTTAAATTCCCAAACGCCGGGTACATCTTTACATTTATCCTTTTTGTTGCTTACACCGTCTTTATCCTTATCGCGCAAGTGACCGTATGGTATTGGGATACGCAACAGGAAGTAAAGGTTGGCACCAAACACATCGCCCTTAAAGTAAGTTGACAAATCGTTGGTCCCCATAATGAACGGCCCCAGCCTCACCATAGCCCCCATCTGGAGGTTTTTGCCACGTTGCGCCGCCAGCATGTTGTGCGAAAACGGTACGGTGAGCCCAAACCATTTGTGATCGAATCTTGGGGCCAAGCTGTAATTGGAATAGTCGTACACTTTTACAAAGGTGGTTTTGCTTTGAAGGTTTGCAAAATATCCGGTAAAGTTTATGTAAAAGGGCTTCCAAATGTGATAATCAACCTGAAGGTTAATGTTTGCAGGCATAGCCAGACGTACATAGTTTGGCTGATTGGCCAATGAAAAACCTCCTGCTTTTAAAGAGGAGTCGAAACTTTGGTAATCGCGTACATTACCGAATTTATTTACATTAAAACGTGTAAGCTCAACAGCAAAATTGTTGGAATACTGTCCTTTTTTGTAACGGATTCCGCCAAGGTCGTTTACTGCCAGTGAAACTTTCAGCTTATACTTGTTTTTATCTCGACGAATAAGTCCAGTTTTGCCATCCATATCGTATGAGTATGTATCGTATTTTGGCCTCCATTCGTACACCGCGCCAAAATCAATGCCAAGGCCATTGGTTGCCTTCATTGAAGTAATAGGATTGAAACCGCTCCCAAGCGAAGATGCCAGTGCATCAAGGTTTTGTGAGTAACCATAACCTGCGGCCACATTAAAAAAGCTGAAAGTGTCTTTTGTGCTGATGAGGTAGTCCATTTTTCCGATATTGAAATATACCAGCTCACGTCCTCGGAGCAACTTAGGTGTTATGCCCGCTTTAAAAAAGTGTTTTTCCTTGTTATATAAAACGCGGGCATAAGTAAGTCCGAATTCGGCCCATGCAGTTTGGTTAAAAGCGAGGCCGTTATTGGTTAGCCTGCGGTTAAGCAGACGATCGAGCGCAAACTCGCTATAAATTAGGTCAGCCAGATCCTGAGATATGCCGCTTAGATTAAAAAAATTACGGTAACTCCAGGTAAATGCCACCGCGCTTTTTGAATTGAGTGTAATCATGAACGAGGGAAGCACCACCCGGTTGGCACTGTAAAAGGTTTTGCTTTTTCCATTGTTTATTACCTGAAAATTGTTCTTGTAATAAGTGGGCGAATTGTAATTTTTATCCTGCCACGACGATGGAAAAACCAGACCCGAGGGATTAAAAATACTGCCCGTATAGCTGAGGGCGCTCCTTTTTACCCCGAGGTAATTGTTATCGAAGTTGAAGTTGAGTCCGGTAAGCGCCACATCCACAATCATCCTGTTGTCGGCAATGTTTGCTGCGTTGCTGTATACCCCAAGTACGCCGGCATAGTTGCTGCTTTGTAATCCCAAAAAATCCTGCGATCTCACGACCCAGCTAAAAAGTATAAAAACTCCGAGTAATGCTTTTTTCATTGGTCGTAAGGAGATATTAACAAATATACAAAAAAGCACCTGGTGTTTCAGGTTAGAATTAAGCAGAATGTTAATGAAAATGATGGCTGACAATTTTTTATTATTTGATTCGCGCTGGTTTAGCAAACAGTCCAGATGATCCCGATATACCCTGTTGAAGATTGGGCTGGTGTATTTTTCGTTTAAGCGGCTTACACCTGGCCGTAAGCAGGGAGCAGATTCAGATGAAGATATTAACCGGATAAACGCAGCAATTTCCTATCTTTACAATCCTTTTTTTGAATATGCTCGAAAAGCTCGAAGAAATAAAACGGCGGTATGAGGATGTGGAGCTTAAACTCTCCGACCCAAAAGTAATAGCAGACATGAAATTGTTCCGTCAGCTCAACATTGAATACAAAGAGCTTGGGGTGATTGTGGACCATATCAACGCGTATAAAAAAGTGCTTTCCGACATGGACAGTGCCAGGGAGGTATTGGCAAAGGAAAAGGACAAGGATTTTCTGGAAATGGCCAAAGCCGAACTTGATGAGAATCGCGAAAAGGAAGAGAAGCTGGTTGAAGAAATACGGTTGCTGCTGATACCTAAGGATCCGGAGGATTCAAAAAACTGTGTGATGGAGTTACGGGCGGGAACGGGTGGCGACGAGGCCTCCATTTTTGCGGGTAATCTTTTTGAAATGTATTCCCGTTATTGCGAAAAAAAGGGGTATCAGGTAGAGGTAGTTGACTCAAACCCTGGCACCATGGGTGGATTTAAGGAAATTATTTTTAACGTGAAGGGTAATGGGGCGTACGGGACGCTGAAGTTTGAAAGTGGCGTTCACCGTGTACAACGCGTGCCTGCCACCGAAACACAGGGGCGCGTTCATACATCAGCCGCTACGGTGGTTGTGCTTCCCGAAGCCGAGGAGTTTGACGTGGAACTCAGGGAGGCTGATATTGAAATGCAAACCGCAAGGAGCGGCGGAGCCGGGGGGCAAAATGTGAACAAGGTAGAATCGAAAGTAATACTAACGCATAAACCTACCGGCATTGTGGTGATGTGTCAAACCGAGCGCAACCAGTTGGGCAACCGCGAAAAAGCGATGCAGATGCTGCGTTCGAAAATTTATGACATTGAGTACCAGAAGCGCATGGAAGATGTTACCAAAAAACGTAAAACCATGGTAAGCACAGGCGACCGGAGCGCCAAGATACGCACCTACAATTACCCGCAAAACAGGATCACCGATCATCGCATCAACCACACGCTTTACGACTTAAGCAATTTTGTAAACGGTGATATACAGGAGATGATTGATAAACTACAGTTTGCCGAAAATGCAGAACGGATGAAGGAAGGCGGCATATAAGTGGTGTATTTGAAACAGTTTTAAATAATTAACACCAATTATAAGGCCCCAAAGAATTAATTGTCGAACTTGTTTGGTGAAATAAACTACAGCAGAAACACAAAACGTTAATGGATTATGAGTCCCGAAGGAGAAGATAAAATACGCAGCGCTTTTGCGCACAAAGACTGGAACGACATTAAAGCACAAAACAGCTGGCACATTTTTAAGATCATGAGCGAGTTTGTGGAAGGTTTCGAAAAAATGTCGAAGATTGGCCCATGTGTATCCATATTTGGCAGCGCCCGCACCAGGCCCGAAAATCACTATTACAAAATGGCCGAGGAAATTGCATTTAAACTGGTAAAGGAAGGGTATGGCATTATTTCGGGTGGCGGACCCGGTATTATGGAAGCGGCCAATAAAGGCGCGCAAAAGGGTGGCGGCAAATCGGTGGGTCTTAATATAGCCTTGCCGTTTGAACAAAAACACAACGATTACATTGACCGCGATAAGAACATCAGCTTCGATTATTTCTTTGTTCGTAAAACAATCTTTCTGAAATATTCGCAGGGATTTATAGCCATGCCCGGCGGTTTTGGCACACTTGACGAGTTGTTTGAATCACTTACACTCGTGCAAACCAATAAAATAGCTCAGTTTCCGGTGGTGTTGGTTGGAAGCGAGTACTGGGGCGGACTAATTGAATGGATGAAATCGGTGGTGCTTAATCAGCAACACAACATCAACGAGGCCGACCTTAACCTTTTTAAAATAGTGGACACGGCCGATGATGCAGTAAAGCACATTGTTGATTTTTACAGCAAGTATCTTTTAAAACCAAATTTCTGATCCCTTGGGGCGCCTGCTTTTCAATATCCTTCTGAAACCGCTCCTATACCTTATCTCCTGGCTTCCCTTTTGGATGCTTTATCGTTTAAGCGATCTTCTTTTTGTTCTGGCCTATTATATAATTGGTTACCGCAAAAAGGTTGTAACCGAAAACCTGCAACGTTCTTTTCCCGAAAAAAGTGCGGGTGAGATCGCGATTATCAGGAAACAGTTTTACGGCCAGTTTTGCGATGTGATTGTAGAAACGATAAAACTCCTCACCATTCGCGAGAAGGAATTCAGGAGGCGCTGTTTTATGCCGGAGGCCGAACAGCAAAAGTTCAATCAGTTTTTACAACATGGTCGTTCCATTGTTGGCATTGCCGGCCATGCGGGCAACTGGGAGTGGTCGGGAGTAGCTATACAGGTTTATTTTTCAGGAAAAACCACGAGTACCTATCATCCCCTTTCAAACCAAAGCATGGATCGCTTCATGCTTACCCTGAGAAGCGGGTTCGGTGGCCGGCTATACCCCATGAATCAACTCTTTAAACAGCTGGTTGCCCTTCGGCAAAAAGGTATTACAACACTGATAGGTCTTGTAGCCGACCAAACCCCTCCGCCCGAAAGCGCTTACTGGACAACCTTTCTTAATCAGGACACGCCGGTATTTAACGGTCCTGAAAAGCTGGCCAGAAAGTTTGATTATCCTGTGATATATATGCCCATGCGCAGGCTGAAGCGTGGATACTACGAATTGGAGGCCTTAGTTGTTACCGATACACCTCACCAGTTGCCCGAAGGTGAAATATCGGAGCGCCATGTGCGCATACTTGAAAATGAAATTAAACGTTTGCCTTATTCCTGGCTTTGGAGCCATCGTCGCTGGAAACATAAAAAACCAGCCTGATTCAGTTTTTTTCACCAATTTTAAAGCAGTAAACATTTAATACGATGTCTGATTTTTCAAACTATAAATTCGGAACGCGCGCCATACATGCCGGTGCCGAGCCCGACCCCACTACAGGCGCCATAATGACGCCCATTTTTCAAACCAGCACTTATGTTCAGGAATATCCGGGCAGGCACAAGGGGTTTGCTTACGCCAGGGGCAAAAATCCAACACGCGAAGCATTGCAAAAAAATATTGCTACGCTCGAAAACGGCAAACACTGCCTTTGTTTCAGCAGCGGTATGGGTGCTATTGACGCCGTGATAAAACTTTTGCGCCCGGGCGATGAAGTGATTACGGGCGATGACCTGTATGGTGGCAGTTACCGCATGTTTACCAAAGTGTTTTCTCATTACGGTATCGGATTTCACTTCATTAACATGACCGATACGGCCAATATTGAAAAATATATAAACAACAATACCAAACTTATTTGGGCCGAAACACCGACCAACCCTACCATGCAGGTAATTGACATTGAAGCCTGCGCGGCCATCGCAAAAAAACACAAGCTCATGCTGGCGGTAGATAATACCTTTGCATCGCCGTATTTGCAAAACCCGCTGGCCCTGGGCGCTGACATTGTGATGCACAGCGTTACCAAATACCTGGGCGGACACAGCGATGTGGTCATGGGGGCTTTGGTTCTTGATAATGATAAATTGTACGAGCAACTGGCGTTTATTCATAACAGTTGCGGCGCCACACCCGGCCCAATGGATAGTTTTTTGGTGATGCGTGGCATAAAAACACTGCATCTGCGCATGGAGCGGCACTGTTACAATGGCAAACGAATTGCTGAATATTTAAAACAGCATCCAAAAATTGAAAAGGTTTATTGGCCCGGTTTTGAAGATCATCACAACCATCACATCGCTAAAAAACAAATGCGCGACTTTGGAGGAATGATCTCTATTGTACTGAAAGATAAAAACATTGACACTACATTTAAGCTGGCTTCTTCGTTCAAGGTCTTTTCTCTGGCCGAAAGCCTGGGAGGTGTAGAGTCCCTCATAAATCATCCGGCAACCATGACTCATGCCTCCATACCTAAAGAGGAGCGTGAAAAGGCTGGCGTGGTTGATAATTTGCTCAGGCTTAGTGTAGGAGTAGAAGACGTGGAAGACCTTTTGGCGGATTTAAATCAAGCCTTAGGGGTGATTTAAGAACCCCGGACGAAAAATTAAGCAAAAATATTCTTCTTTCATGTCAAATTGTTTAAATTTAGCTTAATTCAGGAAGAGAGCTATGCGAAACTTGTTGTTATGTGCGTTTTTGTTGTTTGGCGCCAGCGCCTTTGCCCAGTTGTATATCTGTAAGGATGGCACTACAAAGTTTACTTCCGAAGCCCCCCTTGAGTTAATAAAAGCCGAGAGTAAAAAAACCGCAGGCGCAATAGATTGCAAGGCCCGGACCCTTGCTTTTTCGGTTGATGTGGAGAGTTTTCAGGGATTTAACAGTGGCCTCCAGAAAGAGCACTTTCTTGAGAATTACATGGAAACTGTAAAATATCCCAAAGCGGTGTTTAAAGGAAAAATTATTGAAGAAGTGGATTTTGCCAAAAAGGGGATTATAAATGTCAGAGCCAAAGGAACCTTTAATATTCACGGGGTGGTAAAGGAAAAAATTGTAAAGGCCAAAATCATTATCAAAGAAAACGAAATTCAGGTTGAAACCAATTTTGAGGTGCCGCTCGAGGATCACAACATTAAAGTACCAAAGGTGGTAAATCAGAAAATAGCACCCATTATTCTCGTTGATGTGAAGGCCGAGATGAAACCGAAGGTGTAGTAAAACAGTGATACTTCGAATACGTATCATATCCCTATTGCTCTGTGTTAAGCTTGGCCTTACAGCACAGTTACAGGTAAAAAATTTCACAACGCTCGCTGGTAAAAAGGAAGTCCCGGTGTATTCAATATGCCAGGATCATTTGGGCTATCTGTGGCTGGGAAGCAATCAGGGCCTTTACCGTTTCGACGGAAAAAATGCAATAGAGATAAGTAAAAATGTTCCTGCTTTAAACAAACGGATATCGGCACTCAGTGTTGATAATAAGGACAAGTTATGGATAGGGACCGAATCGGGTAAAGTATATACACTTACAAAAGACCGGCTTGACTCTATTGATTTTGGCACCAAACCCAATGCCGAAAAGATAAGCGCTATTTGCTGCCTTGATTCGGTTGTTGGATTTGGAACCTATGGTAACGGCGTTTATCTCTACAAAAATGGCATGTTGAGCCACATTACCACCGATAACGGTCTCAGCGATAACGTTATTTACCACCTCGAAAGCGACGCCCGAAGCAGGATTTGGTGCAGCAGCGATGCCGGATTTACGAGTATAACCTATGTTAACGGATTACCGAGGTTAGAAACCATATCATACAAAAGTGGTTTGCCTGATAATATTGTTAGGCATATTGCTTACCAAAACGAGCAATTACTTGTTTCAATGCAGGACTCGGGGGTGGCCATCTTCGATCTTAATAAAAATGTATTTACTCAACGACTTACCAGGGGCGTATGGAATAAAGGTGCCGTGGTTAAATCGAGCTGGCTGGGGCATCACCGTTTTGCCATTGCCA
>CALMNJ010000267.1 GCA_937868675.1 uncultured Bacteroidota bacterium
GGTTTGGCTTCGGGTGTGGTTTTATTTACACTGCAGCTTCTGGTTGGTTTTATTTGGTATTTAAGAAGGCGCAGCCGGCTGTGGTTATTGGCAGGAGTTAGTATGCTGTTTCTCTCACTTGGCTTTGGTCTGCATTATCTTTATAGTATTACCGAACAACAGCTAACTGTGAGGCGCTCGGATTACAATGTGCCTCATCGCTTCAATCAGAAAGGGCGTCCGCTCATTCACTTCGACACGGCAGGGCATGTTGAAAATGGCAACTATGTGTTTTCAAATCTGGAGCTGGAGGATTTGCAGAACGGATGGAATGCACGAATGCCTCAGGATTCCTTTTCTATAAAAGCAAATCATAATCTTAAGCGCTATTATGTACTGATTCGCTATCTGGCGAGCTGTGGTTATACAAAAGATACAGAGGGAATTGCCATGCTGAAGGAAAGCGATTTGGAAAATATACACCAGGGGATAACCAATGCGATGTATCCGGGATGGGGATATTTACACAAACGTCTTTACGAGCTTATTAACGAGTATCAGGATTTAAAAAATAAAGGAGAAAGCAATGGCCATTCGTTCACGATGCGCGTTTATTATTGGAAGGCCACTATTAAAATAATCAAACGTCATCCGTTTTTTGGCGTTGGAACCGGCGATTCGCAGGCCGAACTTGAAAAAATTTACGCCAGCGATTTCCCATCATTAAACCATGAGTGGTACAGGCGACCCCATAATCAGTATCTGAGCATAGCACTTGCCTTTGGTTTATGTGGACTAATTATTTTTCTCTGGGCTATTTTATATCCGGCATGGCTATTACGCAAATACCTTCACCCTTTGTTTTGGATTTATTTTGTGTTGCTGCTCATTTCGTTTTTAGCCGAAGATACGCTGGAATCGCAGGCGGGGATGGCCTTTTTTGTGTTCTTTGGGGTTATTTTTTACACCGAGGCGCTGATTAAAAAGCTACAAACTCCTGTGGGTTGATGGGCGAGCCATTGAACCATAACTCAAAGTGGAGGTGAGGGCCGTTGCTTTTTTCGCCGGTATTACCAACGATCGCAATCACTTCGCCAGATTTTACACGGTCGCCGGTTTTTTTAAGAAACACCGAACAATGTTTGTAAATGCTAATGAGATTATTAGTGTGCTGTATTTGCAGAACATTACCATCGCTGGCCGAAAAGCTCGCGTAAATAACCGTTCCGTCGAGCGTACTTTTTATCGTTTCTTCTGGCCTGGTAACAATGTCAACCCCATAATGCTGGTCGGGAATATTAAAAGAGGTTGTGATAAGTCCTTTCACCGGCGTGAAAAATACCGATCCGCCAATGCCCGAATAGGCCTGATTAATAGATGAAGGATTTGATTTTTCGTTTTGTTTTTCTTTTTCGTAGGTTTCACGAAACTCAATATCTGTTTTGCTGGGGGTTGCGTTGCCAAGCGAGTATTTGCCTGAAGTGTCGCGTGTGGGACGTGGGCTTTTGCCCTCGGCATTGCCATTAAACACATTGAGCAGGTTTTTAAGGTACACCTCCCGCGACTCGAGCGTTCTTTCGAGCGAATCGGCCTTTAAGTTAAGCTGTAGAATTTGCTTACGTTCGGCAATATTGCCATAGCCGGGGATGTATTCGCGCAAGGGGGTAAAAGCTACTGTGCTGATTACCAATAAAATAAAAAGAATAGTAGCAGCCGAAAAGCCAATAAGAAGGCCCTGTGGAGATAAACGAATCGAGAATTTTTCACTAAAAGTGCTGTCGTTAAGTATCACAAGGCGGTACTTGCTCCGCAATATGGTCCGCAAGCGACCGAATCGTTTATTTTTTTTGTTTTCCAGCGCCGATAAAGATGCGAAAAAAAATTTTCCTATCGGAAACTTGTAAGACAAACAAAGTTTCCGTAGTTTTGTTCCCGAATTTAAAAAATGGAGCCACAAGAGAAAATACAAAAAGCAGCCTTGTCAATGTTTTTCAGGTATGGTATCAAGCACGTTACCATGGATGATATTGCGCGCGAGCTTGGAATGTCAAAAAAAACCATTTATCAGTTCTACAAAGAGAAGGACGATTTAGTGAATCAATTGTGCGAGGTGGAATTGCTTGAACAGGAAAAAATGTTTTGTGAGGTGAGTGAAGGCGCAAAAGACCCTATCCATGAGATTATGTTGTTGTCGAACCGAATGAGGGAGATGATGCAGAATATAAACCCGCTTTTTTTTCTTGACCTGCAAAAATTTTATCCTCAGGGATACAAGCGGTTTCAGAAATTTAAGGAAGACTGTGCCTACCAGAACATTTTTCAAAACATAAAAAAGGGAATTGAAATTGGTGTTTACCGCAAGGATTTGGATGCGGATTTTATTTCGCGTTACCGGCTTGCGCAAATTGACATGCTGATGTTCAGCAATTTTTTCAATTACGAGAAAAACAGTTTTTATGCGGTTCATGAGTCGTTACTGGAAATGTTTGTTTATGGGATTTGCACAGTAAAGGGGCACAAACTAATCAACAACTACAAAAAAATTAAAGAAGAAGAATAAAACCATCTATATGAAACAGTACAAAAAACACCTGATCCTATCTGCCATGAGTTTGTTGCTTATAAGGGCACAAGCTCAGGAGCCGGGCGGAAACAGCTTTAGCCTTCAACAGGCTATTGAGTATTCGCTCAAGCACAGCCCCAACTACCTTAACGCCGAGCTTGACCTAAAGAGTGCCGAATACAGAAAAAAAGAAATAACCGGTATGGGCCTGCCACAGGTAAGCGGAAGCATTGATCTGAAAGACTATCTGAACATTCCAACATCGCTTTTACCCGGTCAGATTTTTGGTTATCCTGCAGGAACCTTTATCCCTGTAAAATTCGGAACCAAATACAACTCTACAGTTGGTATAAGCGCTTCGCAACTTGTTTTCAGCAGCGATTACATATTTGGTGTTAAAGCCTCCGATCAGTTTCTGAACCTTTCGCGCATTGCCATCAGCCGCAGTAAATCCGACGTTACGGCGCAGGTGTCAAAAGCGTATTACAACGTTATTATTAATAAAGAAAGAGTTAAATATCTGGATGCCAATATTGCCCGACTAAAAAAAATAATGGATGATACTAAGGCCTACGGCAAAGCTGGATTTGTAGAGCTAATTGATGTAGAGCGCCTGGAGGTACAGTACAACAACCTGGCGAGTGAGCGAGAAAAAACCGACCGTTTTATTGAGTTATCCACCAATATGCTCAAATTCCAGATGGGGTATAAACTGGGCGATCCAATTCAGTTAACCGATAGCCTCAATGTAAAAAACGAAGTGACCGAAAACCTGCCTCTCTTACAGGCTGATGTGAGTAAACGTCCGGAATACCAGCTGTTGATGGCCCAGCAAACCCTGCTCGACATTGATGTTCAACGCCAGAAATGGTCGTATATGCCAACTCTTGCCGCTTATTTCTCTCACAACTACAACGCACAGCGTCAGGAATTTAATCTCCTTTCGTTCGATAAAAACGATCCTAACAAACAGTGGTTCAAAATCACGATTCTGGGAGCAACGCTTAACCTCAATATTTTCACGGGTTTTCAACGCATGAACAGGTTACAACAGGCCAAAATTGCTTCATTAAAAAACAAAAACATGCTGGCCAATGTTCAGCTGGGCGCTCAAATGGAGGCCAACTCTGCCAGCGTTAGTTACAACAATGCCATTACCTCTTTTAACATGCAAAAGAAAAACATCGAGCTTGCACAACATGTTTACGATGTGGTTCAGAAAAAATACAAAGAAGGTGTGGGCAGCAATCTTGAGATTGTGAACGCAGAAACATCTTTGAAAGAGGCACAAACTAACTATTATAATGCGCTTTTTGACATGATTGTTGCAAAAATTGATTATCAGAAAGCAACCGGAACCTTAGTAAAATAAAGAATAAAAAAACAGTAAGTATGAAACGCTATATAAATAAACCAACCATGAAAAACACGTTACTAATACTCACCATTGGTATTATGATTGCTGCCTGCGGTGGAAAATCAAAAGACGCGAAAACCGAACTGGAAGCGCTTAAAAAGCAGAGGTCTGACATTGAAGCAAAAATTGCCGAACTTGAAAGCGTCATCGCTAAAACCGACACAAGCACGCGAGTTGAAGTTGCAACAGAGGTAATTACCATACCACTTCAGGCGCAACTGTTTAAAACATATATTGAAATTCAGGGCAGGGTAGACGCCGATGAAAGCGTTGGCCTTTCGAGCGAAATACCCGGCATGGTTACCAAAATTAATGTAAAGGCCGGCGATCAGGTAAACAAGGGCGATATACTGGCAGAAACGGATAGCCGCGCAATTATGCAGCAAATATCCGACCTGCAAACCAATTACGAACTTGCCAAACAAGTTTATGAAAAGCAGGAGAGCCTCTGGAATCAGAAAATAGGAACAGAGATTCAATACCTTCAGGCAAAAACTACTAAGGAGAGCCTTGAAAAGAAAATGGCCGCTCTTCAGGAGCAACTCCGCATGACCCGTGTTATTTCGCCCATTAACGGAACCATTGATGGCGTGAATATCAAATTAGGTCAAACCATTATGCCTGGCATGTCGGCCATTAATGTGGTAAACTTTTCGAGCCTCAAAGTAAAAGCCGATGTTGCAGAAAGCTATTCAGCGAGGGTAAAAAATGGAAATGAAGTGCTGGTGGTATTTCCTGACATGAAAGACTCGGTGGTAACAAAAGTAAACTATGCTGCCAGAGCCATTAACCCGGTTACGCGCACGTTTGCTGTGGAAGCCTGGCTTACCAACGGAAAGGAGTACCATCCAAACATGGTTGCGAAACTCAGGATAAATGATTTTCAATCGGAAAAACCTGAATTGGTTGTGCCGGTAAAGTATGTTCAGAAATCAACGCACGAAAGCTATGTGATGATTGAAGAAAATGGCAAAGCCGCCAGGAAAGTAATAACACTTGGAAGAGAATACAGCGGGAATGCCGAAGTATTGAGCGGGCTTAAAAATGGCGATTTGCTTATTACAGAGGGCTACGACCTGGTGAACGAAGGCGACAAGGTGGTTTCGAAAAAGTAATTAATGATTGTTCTATTTAAAAACAAAATCACATGTTGGACAAAATAAAAGAATTTAAACCGTCGAGTTGGGCCATAGACAACAAGGTAACAGTTTATCTGTTGACTATTTTTATTACCATTATCGGTATATGGGTTTACAACTCACTGCCAAAAGAAAACTTCCCCGATATTACAGTGCCAACCATTTACATTAATACAGTAAATGGTGGTAACTCTCCTACCAATATCGAGAATACGATAACCAAGCCAATCGAAAAACGCCTGAAAGCCATTTCAGGTATCAAAAAGTTTACCAGCACCTCGTTGCAGGACGTATCGGTTATTATTGTTGAGTTCCATACCAGCGTGAAAGTGGAGGTGGCCAAGCAAAAAGTAAAAGATGCGGTGGATGAGGCCAGGGCCGATATGCCGCAACAGCTCACGCGCGAGCCAATGATCAAGGAAATAGCCTTTTCCGAAATTCCGATCATGTACATCAACATAGCCGGTAATTATGATCTTAAGCAGCTTAAAAAATACGCCGAAGACCTTCAGGACCGCATTGAGGGATTGAAAGAAATAAATGAGGTGAAACTTGTTGGTGCGCTGGATCGTGAAATACAGGTAAACATTGATGCATACAAGATGCAGGCGGCCCAGCTTACCTTTTATGACATCAAGAATGCCATTGCGAACGAGAACCTTTCTATTACCGGTGGCAACGTGCCACTGATGGGAATGAAACCTACGCTGAGCATTAAAGGTGAATACAAGGATCCCAAAGAAATTGAAAACATTGTGGTTACCTCGCAAACAGGTGCCAAGCTTTTTCTGAAGGATATTGCCGAAATAAAAGATGGTTTTAAAGAGCAGGAAAGCTATTCAAGCTCCAAAGGCAAAAATGTGATTACCCTTAACGTTATCAAGCGTTCGGGCGAAAACCTGATTGATGCCGCTGAAAAAATCCAAAAAACCATTGCAGAAATGCGGAAAGCAGAGCTGCCCGAAGGCCTTGATGTTACAGTGAGCGGAGATCAAAGTGCACGCACCAAGGTAACTCTTCACGATCTTATCAATACCATCATCATTGGCTTTATTCTGGTAACTGTGGTACTCATGTTTTTTATGGGAGTAACCAATGCGTTGTTCGTGGCACTGTCGGTTCCCCTTTCTATGTTCATTGCCTTTATGGTTATGCCAAGCATTGGCTTCAGCTTTAATATGATTGTACTGTTTGCCTTTTTACTTGCGCTTGGTATCGTGGTAGATGATGCTATTGTGGTAATTGAAAACACGCACCGACTTTTCGGAAACGGTAAAAGAGACATAAAAACAGCCGCAAAAATGGCAGCCGGTGAAGTGTTTATGCCAGTGCTTTCAGGAACCATTACAACGCTGGCGCCTTTTATACCACTGGCTTTCTGGACAGGTATTATTGGTAAGTTCATGTACTTTCTTCCTATCACACTTATCATTTCATTACTCGCCTCACTGTTTGTAGCCTATATCATAAATCCTGTGTTTGCAGTTGACTTTATGAAAACGCACGAAGAAGAGGCGCAGGAGCATGGCCGCATTACCCGCAAAGGCCGCATGCAGCTTATTCTTTATGGAGTGATTGCCGCACTGGCATACATGAAGGGCAGTTTTGGAGTCGGTAACTTTGTTGTGTTCCTTGGTCTGTTCCTTATCCTGCACAGGCTTTGGTTATATAAAGTTATTGAAGCATGGCAAAACCGCGTGTGGCCGGGATTTATAAACGCTTATACCAGGGCGCTCAAATGGTGTCTGCATAAACCATGGAGGCCCGTTCTTATTGTAATTGTTATGTTTTTTGCCTCCTTTGTTTTTTTTGCGGTCCGCGGACCCAAGGTCGTTTTCTTCCCGCAGGGCGATCCAAACAATATTTACGTATATGTGAAATTACCCGAAGGAACCGATCCATCCATCACCAACCAGGTCATGCGCAGGGTAGAGAAGAAAGTGTATTCTGTGATAGATGAAAACGATCCGGTTGTGGAATCAATGATTACCAATGTAACCATTGGCGTTACCGACCCACGCGACGGCGATCAGAACTCCTATCCTAACCGGGGCAAAATTGCCATCAATTTTGTTGACTTTGAGAAACGTGAAGGCAAGTCAACGACGGATTATCTTAAAAAGCTTCAAAAGCTTGATTGGGATGTTCCCGGTGCAGAGATCGTGATCAACAAAGAACAGGCAGGCCCTCCTCAGGCCAAGCCTATCAGTATCGAGGTTTCGGGCGACGACTTTAATGACCTGATCCGCACAGCTGACCATGTGAAAAAATTTGTGAATGCCGCCAAGATTGAAGGGGTTGATAATATCAAGTCCGATTTTGTGAGCAACAAGCCGGAGATTATTTTTGATATTGACCGTGAGCGTGCCCAGCGTGAGGGTATCTCAACAGCACAGCTCGCAATGGAAATCAGAAGTGCTGTTTACGGTTCGGAAGCTACCAAGTTCAGGGATGTTGATGATGAATATCCGGTGCAGTTGCGCTTTAAGTATGATCAGCGAAACGATATTGAAACCATTCGTAATCTTAAAATCACTTACCGCGACATGAATCTGGGAGGACAAGTGCGCAGCGTGCCGATTTCGGCCGTTTCGAATGTTCGTTACGATAACACGTATGCAGGCATCAAACGCAAAAACAATACCCGTGTTATTACCCTTTCATCTGACGTGAAAGAAGGATACAATGCCAACGAAGTGGCGGCAAAAGTGCAACAGGCACTTAAAGGCTATAAGTCCACCGGAAGCTCGGTTGTGAAATTCGGAGGGCAGTCTGAAGACCAGGCCGAAACAGCAGGATTCCTTGGCAAGGCTATGTTAATTGCCATAGGCCTTATGCTGATGGTACTCGTTGGGCTCTTCAACTCGCTGGGTAAACCGCTCATAATTTTGTCGGAAATATTGTTCAGTATTATTGGCGTACTTATCGGGGTTGCCATCTTTAAAATGGACATGAGTATTGTAATGACAGGTGTTGGCATTATTGCGCTAGGTGGTATTGTGGTAAGGAACGGAATATTGCTGGTTGAATTTGCCGAATTTGCGCGACAGGGTGGCATGAGTCTTTATGAAGCCACAGTGGAAGCGGGCCGTACCCGTATGACACCCGTTATCCTTACAGCTATTGCTGCCGTGCTTGGGCTAATACCGCTGGCAGTGGGGCTCAATATTAATTTTGAAACGCTGTTCAGCCATCTTGATCCGCAAATTTTCTTTGGCGGCGATAGCGTTGTGTTCTGGGGTCCGCTCAGCTGGACCATGATCTTTGGTCTCATCTTTGCAACCATCCTCACACTGCTGCTCATTCCTTCCATGTATCTTATCGCCGAACGTTTAAAGCGTAAGTCAATTATTGTACTGGAGTATTTTGAGTTGCCAAAAATAGCCATGTATGTGCCTTTCCTGATTCTGATACTCACAGCCATTCTTGCAATTAAAAAGGTGAAACTCGAATATGGCGACCTCAATCGGTAAACTTTGAGGAAACCGTGTAAAGGGCCGCGCAGAAATGCGCGGCTTTTTATTTACCGGAAACGCCGGTAGCGCACTCCGAGCGAGTCAAATAACGACATTGTTTTGAGCGAGTTGTTTTCCAGCAAATACAACTCTGGTCGTTGCGGGATATTTTTTAACTGTACGGTGCGGCCTTTAAGTGTGTGCAACTCATCAACAAACAAAACCGTTTTGTAAACTTTGTTTTCCGCCTCCAGCAATTTCCAGGTTCTCCGTTCATAGGCCGGACGCATGGTTTCCGGAAAACGGTCGGTACATGATGGGCAGCCATAAGTAAACACATCGTTAAAATAGTGATTCACCATCACTACCAGCTCTATTTTATTTTTTTTCGCTATTTGATTAAGGTCATAACAGGTTTTAAAAACATGTTCAAGTCTGGCAGGCGTTACCACCTCAATGGCTTTTTTGGTGGCTATTTTGTTTACCGTGTCCGGAAGTCCGCCAGTATGGTCATTAAAAAAATAATTGGCTGCTATACACCAGGTGTAAAGAAACGAAGGCTCGTAAACCGGTTCAAACAGCATAAGGCAAAAGGCCAGCAGAAGTGGCACTGACAGAAACATGCGTGAGTAGTGAAAGTAAAGCGAATCGGTGCCCTCGCTTAGTTTATTTAAGCCCAAAGGCAAAATCAGGAGCAGTATAATAAAGAGCGTAGCGCTGGCTTTAATATATTGTTTTTTAATGGCGAAGAAAATCGCCACAAGTGCCAGAAGAATAAATATGGCAATGCCACTGTGATTACATACCGGTGTGTTGAATCCAAAAAAGTCCTGAAGCCTGCCAAACGCCGAAACAAAATTATCGGACGTATAGCTTAGTTTAAATCCATGCAGGTTGTTGAAGGGATGTGTTGCATAAAAGCGATCCATAAACCAAAGCAAAATACCTCCTGGCAATGCGCCGGCAAATGAGTA
>CALMNJ010000268.1 GCA_937868675.1 uncultured Bacteroidota bacterium
CGCGCCGCTGTAATTATCAAAAATTACCTGACCCGCGTTCATATGCGATAAGGTGCGGTCAATAAACACCATCGGGAAATCGCTAAAACAGTTGCGGTCGTAAAAGGAAGCGTCTTTAAAGGTAGTGGCCACCACCAGGGCATCAACGCCCTGGCGGTTCAGCAGCATTTCCACCTGTAGTTTTTCTTTTTCTTCGTTTTCGCCACTGTTGCATACCAACAGATTATAACCGTGCAAGGCCAGTTCATTCTCCAGGTTGCGGGCCATGCGCAGGTATCCCGGATTAGCAATATCGCTTAAAATAAGTCCAACAAAATAACTTTTACCGGTTCGCTGTGCTTTGGCAAACTTGCTTGGCGCATAGTTCATACGCGCAATTGCATCCAGCACGGTGGCTTGTGTTTTTTTGCTGATGCCATACTGGTTTCCTTTTCCGTTAAGCACCATTGAGATAAGCGTTTTGGAAAATCCAAGCTCCTTGGAAATATCCGACAGGTGTAGTTTTCTCATAGATATAAATACAGGGGCCTTTCTGGTGAGGTGCAGCAACAACGATCAAATCACTAATGGGTAGTGCTAAGATATGCTTTTAGGTAATCAGAAAATATGAATTAGATAACTTAACGGTTATTTAAGACCACAGCTCTTTTTTTATCGGCGAACCATAAACTACACGAAATCTTTTTGCGGGATTGTAAATTAAATATAGGTTTGTAAACAACAAGCACAATTTAGTTTGTATGACAGTTTCAAAACTTGCACAAAACATCATCGGCTCAGAAATTATTAAGCTGGCCGGTGAAGTAAACGAAAAAATAAAACAGGGCAGGCATATCTATAACTTCACGATTGGTGATTTCGATCCTGCAATTTTTCCAATACCGCAGGAACTTACACAATACATAATTGAAGAGTATAGCGCCGGGCAAACCAATTATCCGCCCGCCGATGGCGTACCCGAGCTTCGGAATGCCGTAAGCCAGTTGCTCGAAAAACGTTGTGGCCTCAGCTATCCGGCATCCGAAATTCTGATAACCGGAGGCGCACGTCCTGTAATTTACACCATCTTCCGGACTCTGGTTGATGCCGGCGATGAAGTAATTTTTGCAACACCTTCCTGGAACAACAACCACTATACCTACCTCAATTTCGCCAAACCAATAGTGCCCGAAACGAAGGCCGAAAACGACTTCATGCCAACCGCCGCCGACATTGCGCCTTACATTAAAACAGCTTCACTGCTGGCGCTTTGCTCTCCGCAAAACCCTACCGGTACAGTATTTACAAAAAAAGGACTTGAAGATATCTGCGACATCGTACTCGAAGAAAATAAACGTCGGGGCAGCGATGCCAAACCGCTTTACCTGATGTACGATCAGATTTACTGGGCGCTTACCTATAGTGATACTGAGCACTACAACCCGGTAGGCCTGCGACCCGAAATGAGGAACTATACGGTTTTCGTTGATGGAATTTCCAAATCGCTGGCTGCAACAGGCGTGCGCGTAGGTTGGTGTATGGGGCCTAAACCCATTATTGACAAAATGAAAGCCATACTTACCCATATAGGTGCATGGGCACCAAAAGCCGAACAACTGGCCACTGCCCGCTACCTGAGCCAGCTTGACAAATTTGATGCGTTTTTAAATAATCAAAAGGATAAACTTTACGCGCGGCTTGATGGTTTGTACCGCGGCCTTATGTCTCTGAAAGATGAGGGCTTGCCTGTGGATGTGATTACTCCGAAAGGAGCTATTTACCTGACAGTTAAATTCGCCTTGCACGGAATGCGTAAACCAGATGACAGTGTGCTTGAAAATACACGGCACATCACTCAATACCTTCTTGATGAAGCAGGGCTCGCTGTTGTTCCGTTTTATGCTTTTGGTTCGCCCGAAAACTCAGCCTGGTACAGGCTCTCGGTAGGCACCTGCAAATTAGAAGAAATTGACGAGGTGATTCGTGCCTTAAGAAAAGTGCTGAAGGCCTTGCATTAATTACCCAGACCGTTATCTGCTCGGCTTGCCGTTTTTATAGCGTATCAACCAGATTAA
>CALMNJ010000269.1 GCA_937868675.1 uncultured Bacteroidota bacterium
AAAATAATTGAGCTTCGCGAAAAGATTGAGGTGGGCCTTGATGATTGTAAAGCAAAAATAGGCACCCTGAGCACATGGAATGTGATCGTTAATTTTTTAATCACCCTTATTTCTGGTTTGTCCACACTGTTTACCACATTATCCACCATACGCTTTGGCACGGCCACCAAACAAACGGCCATTCTGGTCGCATTAATGACCTTTGTGTCAACCATGCTCAGCTTTGGTCAGAGCCAGCTAAATGGCAAAAAAGACGATGCCGAGAGCCGGCAAAAACGCATTGTAAATATTAAAAACACCTTTGAAACCCTGAAACCGGAAGAGATGGAAACCCAGATTCCCCTGCTAAAAAATCAACTGGAAGATGAGCTTTAAAACGGCTGTTTGTGTTTTTGTCATGTTGTGTTACGCCTGCAGCCGCGAACGAAAGGCATCTGAAATTACCGGCGACCTGCTTTTTAAGTATGGTTTTGTAAATGACTATACCACCAATGCCGTGCTGGATTCGATACTGCCCGCGCTTAACACCATGGCCCGCCATGCAGGCCCGCGCTACTTTGTACTGGAAAAGGATTATAGCGCCGGCGATACCAACCAGATTTTACTAATCCCGTTCCGACGCCGTTCTGACATCGGTTCGGTAACCGCCTTTTCCGACATTAAAGGCCGGTACGTAATGCTTTGCCCTTTGCAGATTAAGAGCTTTGTGGCCGCGCACAGCTTGAGCGACAGCACCGATGTTTCGGGTTATATGGGATTGGTTCTGATGCACGAGCTGGCCCATTTTATTTGTGCGGTTCCGGGTGGTTTTGATAGTGGGACAAACGCCAAAGATGCCGCTCCGGAGCTTGGTGAACGGGATATGGGCACCGAACCGCAGTTAATGACACGGTACAAAAAGCTGGAGCTAAAAGTAGATTCGCTTGCGGTGGAAATGGTGAAGGCCGGGGCGGCACAAAAGGATTTGAATTGTTTTATTTTTTCCAACAACATTAAACTGGCTGTGATGGCATCCGAATTTACGGTGTTTGGTAGCCGCATTCTGGATGATTTTGGAAGTACCAGTGCCGGATTGCTGAAAGATAACAGCTGGACGCATCCCAATCTGGAACTGCGCCTGGCCTTTATGAATTATTATTTTAATCCATCGCCCCAGAAATGGGAACAGATACAGGATTATTTGTATGAGCGCGAAGTGGCTCCGGTGCACCGCCAGGAGCTTGATGTGCGCATAAATCAGGATGAGCGGCGGTAATTTTATAAAAACTTGGGCTGCCTGAAAATTATAAATGCTTCGGGTACTTATTCAACAGTCAAACGCCATTTGGCGGCAGCAATAAACCAGGTGAGTCTCAAAAATTGTTTGCCTACCCAGACGTGTTTGGTTATTCAGGCGGGCGGGCAGGGGCTACACGCACTTATTGCCTCGCAAATAAGCGGAAGCAAACCGGCGTATCACCGCCACTCACACTCTGGGTACCCGAAGCTACCAATACTTCTTTAAAGTTGTTGTTTTATTTTTGGGCGCCCCCTTCGGGCCGGGCTGCTACGGGCTCCGCTATCACTTCGGCTTTTTTTGCTATCGCAAAAAAGAGCTAAACCCTTCGCATCCCTGGCGCGGCGGGACTGGGCTGGCGGTGGATGGGCTTTGCGGTTGTATCAGGATTTCAAAGAGTTTAGACCTAATTAGCAATGTTATTTGGGAAAATGGAAATGGAATGCGGGGTGCAACAAAATAATTAGTGCTGAATGGCAGCGAATGTAATTCGGCTCCCTGGCAGAACCTTTGTTACCTGAACACGGCACGGGGTGTATAATGGAATAAGGGCTATTATCTTTTAATCCGCAATAAATTTTATATTTGAATATTGCGTTTTCAAAAAACAATAATTCTGTTTCTTTTTGTCTGGTTTAACCTGCCGGCCAAACAGCCAGCCTTTTTCATTTTTGGTGAAGACCAATTTAAAGGATTGCAGATATACGACATCATTCAGGATAACCAACTTAATTACTGGATTGCCACTAACGAGGGTTTATACTGTTTTGACCATCATAGTTATCAAAAAGTTGAATGCGAAAAATCAAAAAGTAATTCAGTATTTGGTTTTGTAGCTAATAAACAGGGAGTTATTTATTGTCACAACCTTAATAATCAGGTTTTCGAGATAAAGAATAAAAACTGTAAGTTATTTTACGAATTAAAGCGCGAAGAAGCCCATCCTGATATCAGTCTTGCCATCACTTCCAGCAACCAACTGGTTATTGGAGGAAAAGGTATAATTATACTATCAGAAAAGGGCGAAATATTGAGTCGTATTAATACCCATTTTCGTTCCATTGGCGCGCCTTTTACCAATGCAAAAGGGGATGTCATTTACCATCTGAGCGGCTGCGATTCCATACTGAAAATAAGCGGTACTAATTTTATTCCCTTACCGCTAAGGAATTTAAATTATAATAAATCTGAAAACTTGTTGTTAACCTTTTTTTCGCTCAACAAAATAAGTTACGCGCTCAATATTAAAACGAAACAGTTGTTTTTATTTAACGAAGAAAACTTAAGCCTCACATCGCTTAACACCAATCCTGCGTTTGAAATTACCTCAGCCGCCCGATTTTATCATACAAAAAAACACTTGTGGATTGCGGGATCATTACCCGGTGTTTTGGTACTGGATGAAAAACCCGAAAGCCAGCGTTTTAATAGTTATTATAATGATTATTA
>CALMNJ010000270.1 GCA_937868675.1 uncultured Bacteroidota bacterium
GCTACAGTTGGGCCTGGTTTCGCAGGACTCGCAGCTTTTTAGTGGAACCATTAAAGACAATCTTTTGTTTGTAAAACCCGATGCCACAGACGGTGAAATGCTGGGAGTGCTGCATAAAGCCGCTTGCCAGAATCTGCTCTCACGCGCTAAAGACGGCCTTAACACCACCATTGGCGAGGGCGGATTTAAACTGAGTGGAGGTGAAAAACAACGTCTTTCCATTGCAAGGGCTTTGCTGCGAGATCCGCGCTTGCTTATTTTTGATGAAGCCACTTCGGCACTGGACTCACTTACTGAAGAAGAAATTTCGGAAACAATTCGTGCGCTCAGCGAAACAAAATCACAGATTACGATTTTAATTGCGCACCGTCTTTCAACCATTATGCATGCCGATCGTATCTTCGTATTGGAACAAGGACAGATAATTGAAAATGGCCGGCATGAAGATTTAATTGCCGAAAAAGGTCTGTATTACGCCATGTGGCGCCAACAGGTGGGCGAGCGTAAAAAAAATCAACCGGTATAAAAAAATCAGGCGGATGCTGGCCTGGGTTTGCTGATCCGCCTGATTTAATGAGTTTATCGGGCCAGGTTAAGCCCTATGAATGACACGGCCTTATATGAGTTTAACCGTTTATAATACAAGTTTCCATAAATGATCTTATCTCAGGTAGCGCCAAGCATTAAGATTGTATTAAATTCTTAAGACCAAAAGTTAACCCCTCTCTCAATTGAAGGTACATACGTTCGTGGGCTTAATATGCATAAAGCTCATACGTTCACTTTTAGGTCAGCTTACGATTGTAAAATTAAACGCACCCGTTTTTTTCGCACCGTAAACCCTTAGCCAGATAGGCAGTGTGGCTTCAGTGGCACGAGCATTGGTAATATCGCCAAGGTCGAGGATGTTCTCAACGCGCCAGCCAAATTCTTGTAGCAGTTTTATCACTTGTCCTTTTGCATCGGCATCATTTCCGCAAATGTAATTGATGTGATTACCCCCAGCCAGCATATTTGGATCCAGCATCAGCCCGTTCCACATGGTATTCAGTGTTTTTACAACCTTAGCGTCCGGAACCATCTTTTGAATCTCCTCCCCCAGCGAATGCGTGTTGCTGAACTCAGGAATCAAACAGGGCGGCATCCCTTTGCTGAAATCGAGCGGGTTTGAAATATCAATCACAATTTTGCCACTCAGATTGGCTTCGCCGGCAGCCTTAATTACATCGCGGGTGCTGGCTCCCTTGCTCACATTAATTATCATTTCGCCAAAAGCCGCAGCCTCTGCAAAACTACCCAACGTTACCGAAGGGTTTTGCGACATAAACTCCGAAAACGATCCCTTTTCGGTTTTGCTGAGGGTGGCCGACCGGTCGCGCGTGCCCACCATTACCGAGTGTCCTAAGCCGGTTAACCGTGCGGCAAAGGCCTTGCCTACCCCGCCGGTTCCTAAAATTGCTATTTTCATATATCGTTAGTTAATTTGGTTTATATGATATAAAACTATGCATAGTAAAACTGCTATGCAACACAAACCACTACCGATACCAAATTCGGACTTTAACATTAACCTTTTCATAACAATTATTTGGGAAGGGGCTTGCTCCAAAACTTAATTCTCTACCTTGCAGCCATGTCGTCGTCGCATAAAATAGGTTACAACACAGCGGTTGCCATTGTTATTGCAAACATGATTGGCACGGGAGTGTTCACGAGCCTAGGCTACCAGGTTATTGATATACAATCGGGATTTGCAATTCTGATGCTCTGGATTGTGGGCGGTGTGCTGGCCCTTTGCGGCGCGTTTACCTATGGCGAAATTGGTGCTGCATTTCCCGAGAGTGGAGGCGAATATAATTACCTTTCTAAACTGTATCATCCGGCGCTCGGGTTTCTGAGCGGATGGGTAAGTGTAACCGTTGGTTTTGCAGCTCCTATTGCATTGGCATCAGTGGCCTTGTCCAAATACGTCAACCGCATTTATACATCGGTCAACCCTGCCACGCTTTCCATTACTGTAATTGTTGTTATCACTATTATTCATTCCATTAACTTAAAAGCCGGTGGTATTTTTCAACGCGGGTTTACCTGGGTAAAAGTAATTTGTATCCTTATGTTTATTGGCTTTGGTTTATTTTACAAACCCGATGCCATAGCCCTTGCCTCAGGAGGATTTGCGTCGTTTGTTCCCGATGGAAATGCTCTGGCCTGTGTTTTCTCCTCGGCCTTTGCCACTTCCCTCATTTATGTTACCTACGCCTACAGCGGATGGAATGCAGCGGCTTATATTTCAGGCGAGATGAAAAACGTAAAGCGGAATCTGCCCCGCGCCTTGTTTATGGGTACGGCGGTTGTGATGATCATCTACACTGCACTGAATTATATTTTCCTTTACACCGTTCCTGTTAACGAATTAAAAGGGGTTACCGAAGTGGGTGATTTAAGTGCCAACAAAATATTCGGGCAGCAGGTAGGCCAGTTTATGAGCATTGTAATTGCGGTACTCCTTGTAAGCACCATTAGCGCCATGATACTGGCCGGCCCCCGTGTTATGCAGCGAATGGGGAACAACATTCATGGTCTTCGGTTTTTTGCAACGGCCAACAAAAACAATGTGCAGTTTGTAGATTGCGAATTCAACAACGGCA
>CALMNJ010000271.1 GCA_937868675.1 uncultured Bacteroidota bacterium
GTTTTTCGCAATCTTAACCGCGGCTGCGATATCGGTATCACCCGTGATAATGACTACACTATCACACTTGTTATTGATGAATAATTCTAAAAGCCTAGCACCGATTGCGACATCTGTTTCTTTTTCTTCATGGTGTTGTTATGATATTATCTTTAATGAGTTCCTGTTTTAAGCACTAAAATATAAATAATACAAACGGCACTAGATAATAGCGAACGTGAATTTTGCCATGATGGGTCACTTCAACGCTATAGGTTTACAATAAACGTGATCAGTAATCCGGTAAAAAAGGAGCCTGCATTACAGAGCAACGATACCAGCATCGCTTTCCGGAGTTCAAGAGTGAGAAGCTGTTTAATTAAAACACCTTCCATCAGTATTACAAATATTTCGCCACCCAGCATATACAGCCATGCCGGATGTAAAAACGCCGGAAGCACAAACCATAATACGGGAAGCGTGCAAACCGAAGGCAATGTACCGGCCAGCAAAAGACGCGGGATGTTAAACCCATTGGTTTTAAAGCGTGTTTTAAATAACAGTAACAAAATGCACAGTTCCACAAAAACGGTTTGTGTAAGGGCGAGAAAAAAATCCTGAAGCCTGTTTTGGAGGTACTTACCGGCCCATGCGCTTACCTTGCCTCCGCTTATCAATTTGCCCTGCGCCTTTCCCGGTTCATATTCGGTTATTTGTGCGGGTCTTCCATCCAGGTACTTAATGGTTTCCAAACATTTATAAAGCAACAGGCTGGTATCGGTAACTCCCTGCACTTTGTAAAGCTCTTCCACCGACGAAACGGGATCGTCGTAGCCGGTATAATAGCCTTCGGTAGTCATAATTAAGGGGCATTTAAGCGCATTTTTATCCATCAACCAGTTGGTGGTGTCTACGCCCTTGCCACTCAGATAGGCGCTTTTTACTGCCACCACATAAAGCACATTAAACTTGTACCCTGCTTCGAGACAGGCATCGGAATTAATCACCACGTTGCTTAACTGCTGATTCATGGGTGATTTTATACACCCCAGCAAAGTGTAATCACCGAGGGCGCCGGCATTCATAATTTTTACGCAACGATTTACATAATGCGAGTTTTCGGGGATAATATCACAAACCCCCCTGCCGCTTAAGAAAATAAAAATAAACGCAAAGAAACTTCCATTGCATTTCAGGCTATTAAATAGAAGTTTGCTCAACATCTCTGTTTAGGGTTGTATCGTTCAGTAGCTATACAAACCAATATGGCGGTAACTAATAAATAATTCAGTACCGGCCAGGTCAGGCAGGCTGTGCGTTGTTTGCCTCCCAATTTGCTTTTACGTCGTCGTAAAATTTGGCATTGCTGATTTGTATGTATGGAATAAGCCACAGGAAACCAATACCCACGGTAAGTAAACACAACAATGCCCAGCCTATAAAGCTTAACTGCATTAAAAAGTATTTCCCCTTGTAACCATTCATCATTGCTTTACTCTTGTCAATGGCTTGCATGGATCCGATAGAGCTATCGTCGGCCATAATATAAAAAGTCATCGAGTACGAGAGTGCGGCGATTATACCGGGTATAATTAAAAGAAGTGTCCACAACAGAATGAAGAGCACCATTAGTAAATACGCTCCAAGGGCATTGCCAAAGTTCTTAAATCCGTCGAAAATAAGCTCCAGCCTCGTATCGCCGTTTCTGGAAATGGAAAACGAAAACAAACAAAGTCCCACCATAAAGGGGCCGGTAATAATCAGTGATGCCAATGAACCGACAATTGGAATCAGGCCCAGGCCACCTACAATAAGTCCATAAATAAAAAAAGTACCGATGGCAATTCCCCATTTTCCTTTAAGCGAATCGAGGGCCTTTTCGCGCAATACTTAATTTTCTGTGCTCATGTTGTTTAGTTTTTATGGTTTATGTTTTAGCTCAGGTTCATTTTAATCCAAGCCATCCTAAAAATACAAATTCAGTTTCAGTTTCAAACAAATTGTGATAAAAGGTACTATTCGGTTACTGACCTTGGTTTTTGTTATCCACAAAATCGTGTACCGCCTTTTTCAGTTCCGGTATCCCCTTCATCTGGCCCTGAATGGTTTGTTCAAGCGCAGTAAACCTGCTCTCAAAATTCAACACTTTAAAAGCATACTCTAGCGGGTAAACCGATAAATAAACGGTATCCTGATGAAACTTAAGGGTCATTTTTCGCAGGGGAGATTGAGGCTCCTTATCCGTGTACAAAACAAAGCCGTATTGCTTTATCAAATAATCGCTGAAGGCATAGGCCAGTATAAAGGCGGCCTGTTCCTGCTCCATATTTATTTCACTTCAATAAAAATCAAAATCTAGCCCTTCTTCCATAGTCTGATCAAGATTACGCGGATGATTAACCGTTTCCTTAACCTTCGGCTCAATTTTATTATCCAGAAAGTAGCTCATCAAAACTTTCAAACACCCGCTCATTAGCTCGGGATTTATTTTTTCCTCCACATACCGCTTCGCAAAACCTGCCTGTGTACCAACGCCAGAAAAACCGGCACTCGGCTCCCTGCCCGGCTCGTTTGTATTCTTATTGGACGAAAAGAGTTTTTTAAAAAAATTCATGATCTGAGTTTTAAAAGATTAACAGACTTTTATTATTTAAATCACTCCCATACAC
>CALMNJ010000272.1 GCA_937868675.1 uncultured Bacteroidota bacterium
AGCTATTTCGTTCCATGTACCGCCGCAGTCTTTAGATCCTTGAACTTTAAGTACATCATTTTGGGTGGATGATTTTTGGGCATATGAGAGTGCGAACGAAAACGATTGATCCTGATTGTTTGCCACATCAATAATGGGAGTTTCAAGGTAATCAATCTGGCCCGTAGCACATTTTGATCCTTCAATAAAGAAAGCTCCAAAACCATCGTAACATACCACATCAAATGTTTGATCCCAGGCGGCGCTGTTAGAGTTTGGGTTAATTACACTCCAGCCACTTGGCACTCCCTGATTCTCAAAACTCTCGTTGGTTGGGCCGGTAATACCCGGAACGGCGTTCATTACATAAACATTCCTCACTTTTGTGTTTGATCCGGTTGAATTACCAACTGTAAGCGCCACGGTAGTAGCCCCTGCGGTGGGAAAAGTAATTGAAGTTACCGAAGCGGATGGTGAAGCAATATTGGCTCCTCCACCAGCCGACCAATTATAGGAACTAATGGTTCCGTTGTAAGAAAAGTCCTTAAACGTAATACTTCCCCCCTCACAAACGGTATATGATGTAAGGGCCGAATTTGCAGCATAAAAATCGGCTATCGGAGCGCAAGGCGAAGTGCCGTTTACATCGGTAGCGGTTAAATTTGTAGCCGACCAAAGATTTTGACGGTTATTAACCGAAGAGGCAAGAGCCGTGCGCATGGCATTGGTTTGGTCGGTTGTAAAGTTTTTGGGGCACGACGAATAATCCATGATGTTTTCAACGTTTTGCTGGCCGGCAGTATACACCGAAGTGGAAGATGCGGCACATGAATTGCCCGAGCTGCTGCTGCCGCAAGAACCATAATTTCCTTTTGTTGGGGGTGTATCGTAAAGCTGATCATCGCCGCAGGCCACACCGGGGTTGTTGGTGTTACCAAACGTGTGACTCAAATTGAGCCAGTGACCAATTTCGTGAGAAAGCGACCTCATGTTATAAAGACTGTTGAGGTAACCAAAATTATACACAATGGCATCCTGCGATGCACCAGTTGACCAAGTGCCAGGCTTGTATGTATATCCAACAATGGTACCTCCACCGGCAACCGTGCCCGAAGGTACAATCTGACTGACAATAATAACATTCAGGTATTTGGTCGGATTCCACGTAATGCCATTGTAATAACTGGTGTTGGCTTGCTGCCATACGGTGCGGGTATCGTAAAGGTGCTCAATTCCCGTGGTACAATTTCCGTTCGGGTCTTTGTGGGCAAGCATGAACTTAATATCCGAGTTAATATACAAGTTCTGAAATGGCTGGGCAATGCTGGTAACATCGCTTCCTGCCCGGGCATAGTCGCTGTTTATCTGGGCAAGCGCCGCCGTTATAGTGGCGTCGCTAATGTTTTCGGCGCCTCCCTGGTGCAATACATGAAATACAACCGGCACCGTGTACTGAAAAGCTACCGGACGGGCGTTGCTCATTGAGTTTTGAATGGTTTCCTGTTCAAGCTGTTTTTGAGCCGCCTCATACCTTGTTTTGGCTTGTGTATCTGCTTTAAAGTGTTCTTCCATTGCATGATAGGTAATACAGGGCTGAACCGCCTGTTGCGCGATGACTGGTACTGACGAAAGCCCCAAACCAACAATAATGGAATAAAGATGTTTTTTCATTGCTTGTACGTTATTTTTGTTTTTAATAGTTTTTTTATGGCCACCTTTTAGGCGGTTCTATCTTTCAAAGTTAAAATTTTTAAGCTTCCGGGCGCTAATTTTTTATAACCGGGCGTTTATACCCAACTATTGGCATATCATTAAGATAACCCGGTTGTGTTAACACTTATATTTGTGTAAGCCAAAGTTAAAAAAACAGGTAAAAAACCAGAAATACGCACATGCGCTATTATTCAGCTCTGATATGTTTTTTGTTCCTGACGCATTTCTCAGGTTCGGTTTGCCAGGCGCAGCAAAAAGCCGATTCGCTTTTGCCCGATTACCAGGTTTTGTTTAATCAGGCATCAACACTTATTGATTCCTCAAAGTATAAAGAATCTGTTGTTTTATTAAAAAAAGCAGTTAAGAAAAAGAAAGACTATTGGGAGGCTTATAACAAAATGGCCTTTGCGAAAATTAAAGTGAAAGATTATAAAGGTGCCGAAAAAGACCTTGAGATGGCCGAAAAAATTGCTCCCATGAACTATGACACCGAGAAACTAAAAGGGATTAACTTTTATCACAATAATAAATTTAAAGAAGCCAAAGAAGCCTTTGATACAGCTG
>CALMNJ010000273.1 GCA_937868675.1 uncultured Bacteroidota bacterium
ATGATGCCGCAAATTACGGTACAATGGGCTCCATTATCGGACATGAGTTAACTCACGGTTTCGACGATCAGGGATCGCAATTTGACGCCAGCGGCAATATGAAAATGTGGTGGAATGACTCAGACCTTAAAAATTTCAAATCAAAAACGGAAAAAATTATTGAGCAATTCAATAATTACACGCTTCTCGACAGTCTGCATGTAAACGGTAACATGACGCAAGGCGAAAACATTGCCGACCTTGGCGGCCTTACCATGGCCTACCGGGCCTACATGCGCTCGCTTGGCGGAACTAAATCGAAAATGATTGACGGTCTCACCGGTGAACAACGCTTTTTTGTTGCCTGGACCCAAGGCTGGAAAGCCAAAGTAAGAGACGAGGAAACAAAACGGTTGCTCACGGTTGATTATCACTCGCCTGCATATTTAAGAGCCTTTGCTCCGCTTACCAACATGAAAGAGTTTTACGAAGCCTTTGGCATAAAGCCCGGTGATAAGATGTACAGGGCCGATGACAAGCGGGTTGAGATTTGGTAATGAGGTGCTTAAGCATACTCATTTTTATACCTGTATTACTGGCAGCCCAGCCGTCACGAATTACTTCCGGCTGGAAAACCAACAAAGATCTTTCGGGCGCCTCCTATGGCTACTGTGTTGCTGAGGCAAAAACCGGTAAAGTAATAGAGGCGCTTAACGAAGACCGGCAGCTCATTCCCGCCAGCACACTTAAAGTTTTAAGCACTGCCACCGCGCTTAAATTACTTGGGGCTGATTTCAGATTTCAAACCCGGTTATTTTATAGCGGTCATTATAATGCCAAAACCGGAGTGCTTACCGGAGACTTAATCATACTTGGCAGCGGCGACCCTACGCTGCAATCCGAATTATTTGCCAAAGAAAGTAACGTGACCGAAAGCTGGGCAAATATTCTTAAAGAAAAAGGTCTGAAACAAATTACGGGTAGCGTGATCGGCGATGCCTCGGCTTTTAGCCGCGAGGTAAACGATGAATGGATATGGGGCGATATTGGAAATTATTACGGAACAAGCGCATGCGGACTTTCGTATATGGACAATAAGTTTAAACTGGTTTATAATAGCGGAGCCAAAGGCAGTACCGCAAAACTAATAAAACAGGAACCTGTTTATTCAGGCAGGGATTACGCGCTTAGCTCACAAGTGATTGCTGAAGGTACAGACGATGAGGCCATCGTTTATGGCGACCCTTTTTCATTTAACAGAGAAATAAAAGGCCGCATTCCGCCCAACAAAATCAACTACGAGGTAGAGGCCTCGCTCCCCGACCCTGCCCTGCTTTGTGCCCAGATGTTGTGCAAGTCGCTGTTAAAAACAGGAGTGAAAATTGACCCCTCTGCTGCGAAATCCTGTTACGAAAAAAATGAAGTCACCGCGAACCTTAAGCCTGTTTATACTCATGTGTCGCCTCCCCTCAGTAAAATAATTTACTTTACCAATCTAAAAAGCAATAACCTTTATTGTGAAAGTCTGATTCGCTGCCTCGGAAATGGTAACCTCAAAGATGGGTTGGATCGTGTAAAAAAATTTTGCCACGATAACAGTCTTGCGGCTGGTCAACTTTTTATGGCCGATGCCTGCGGCCTTTCGCGAGCCAATACCGTAAGTGTTGGGCTTTTGACAGACCTGCTTTGTAAACTCACCTCCGATTCCGCTACCTATATGATCATGAAGGCCTCCTTCCCGGTAGCCGGAAACAGCGGCAGCATGGCCGGTATCGGCAAAGGCACCTTTATTGAAGGAAATCTTGCTGCCAAAACCGGCTACATTCACCGCGTAAGGGCCTATTGCGGCTACGTGCGCTCGCGTAGCGGTAAAGAACTTGCTTTTTCGGTCATGCTCAACAACTATAACTGTAGTGCCCATACTGCCAAATTATATCTCGAAAAACTTTTAGTTGCCTTTGGAGAGTTGTAACTTTAATTCCTAAAGTCACACTTAAATTTTCGAAGCTTCATGAAATACCTTATAAAAAATGCCAGCATTGTAAATGAGGGTGAAATTTTTCAATCCGACATTTTAATAGAAGATCAGCTCATTAGCAGGATTGATCGTAACATGGAGCCACCACCTTCGTGCCGCGAAATAAACGCAGAAGGCCTGGTATTGATGCCAGGCGCTATTGACGATCAGGTGCATTTTCGCGAACCCGGGCTTATGACCAAAGGTGAAATATACACCGAGGCCCGGGCTGCAGTGGCAGGAGGCGTTACATCCTACATGGAAATGCCTAACACCAACCCGCAAACCATCACCCTTATTGAGCTCGACAAAAAGTATGATCGTGCCGCGGCTTGCTCGCTTGCAAATTACTCGTTCTACATGGGGGGTACAAATCATAACCTCGCGGAAACGCTGAAAGTGGATTACAGTAAAGTGTGCGGTCTCAAAATATTTATGGGCTCCTCTACCGGCGACATGCTTGTTGACCACGCTGAAGTGCTGGATGGATTTTTTGCGAAAATTCCGGCTCTTATCGCCACCCATTGCGAATACGATCCGCTGGTGAAGGAAAACCAGAAACGAATTGTTGAAGAATACGGTGACGATATTCCTGCTTATTTTCATCCCATAATACGAAACGAAGAAGCCTGCTATAAATCCTCCTCAATGGCCGTTGAACTGGCTAAAAAACATCAAACACGACTCCACATCCTGCATATCTCAACCGCAAAAGAACTTTCACTCTTCACAAATAAAATCCCGCTTCGCGAAAAAAAAATTACCGCCGAAGCCTGTATCCATCACTTATGGTTTTGCGACGAAGACTACAAAACAAAAGGCAACTTCATTAAGTGGAATCCTTCGGTAAAAACAGCGCATGACCGGAGTAAAATATTTGAGGCCGTGCTTAACGATACCATTGATGTGATTGCCACCGACCATGCCCCACATACGCTTGACGAGAAAAACATGCCCTACCTGAAAGCACCCAGCGGTGGACCGCTGGTGCAACACAGCATACAGGCCATGCTCGACTTTTATGCCGACAAGAAAATAAGCCTCGAAACCATTGTTCAAAAGATGAGCCATAACGTTGCCGATTTGTTTCGCATCCAAAACCGGGGTTATATACGCGAAGGGTATTTTGCAGATATGGTACTTGTGAACCTTAACAAGCCATACACCGTAAGTAAGCAGAATTTGCTTTACAAATGCGGCTGGAGTCCTTTTGAAGGACACACGTTTAAAAGCAGTATTGAAAAAACGTTTGTAAGCGGACACCTTGTATATGATAATGGCCGCTTTGACGAAAGCAGGAACGGCCAGCGTCTTACATTTGAAAAGCCATGACCCTTAATCTTCACAAACTGGCAGATCAGGTAAGGCAGGTAGCTCTTGAGGCTGGCGGATACATTCGTACTCAGCGCGATACATTTGGTTACCACATGGTAGAGGTAAAAGGCATCAACGATCTGGTGAGCCATGTTGACCGCACCTCCGAAAAGATGATCGTAACCAATCTGCATAAAATTATGCCCGACGCAGGTTTTATTGTTGAAGAGGATACGCTGAGTTCAAGACAGGAATACAATTGGATTGTTGACCCGCTTGACGGAACAACCAATTTTGTACATGGAGTTCCGTGCTACGCGGTTAGCATTGCGCTCGAAACAAGGGGCCTCATTATCGCAGGCGTTGTTTACGAAGTAAGCCGTAACGAATGCTTCTGGGCAACAAAAAATGGCGGCGCGTTTATGAACGGGAACCGTATTTCGGTATCGCAACGTGCCTCTTTATCACAAAGCCTTGTGGCTACCGGTTTTCCTATTTACAATTTCAGCCGCATGGACAGCTACATGCATGCGCTTGAGTATTGTATGCGCCATACACATGGAGTGCGCCGCATTGGCGCAGCAGCCGCCGATTTGTGCTATCTCGCCTGCGGAAGGGTTGATGCTTTTTTCGAATACAACCTAAACCCATGGGACGTGGCTGCCGGTGCGTTAATCATTCAGGAGGCCGGCGGCACTGTAAGTGACTTTTCAGGCGGCAACAACTGGCTTTTTGAAAAAGAAATTGCATGCACCAACGGGCTAATCAATAAAGAGTTTGAAATCGTAACCGGTTTTTTTAATTAACCCTGAACAATCCTCGCCATTTTCGAAGTGCTTTAAAGATCCAACGGCGAAATGAGTTTGTGCTTTATGGCATACACAACCAGGCCGGCGCTATTGCGCGTGCCGGTTTTATACAAAATTGAATTACGGTGATTCTCCACAGTTCTCACGCTTACTCCCAGCTCATCTGCAATTTCCTTATTGGTCTTTTGAGCACAAATCTCTTTCAGTATCTCGCGTTCTTTCTCTGTTAGCTGTGAAGGAAGTGCCCGCATGCTGTTCAAAAGTCCCCGCGAACCGTTTATCATGGCGCTTGCTATATTATCGTTGTAATAGCGCCCGGTTTCCATTACCGAATAAATGGCATCAACCAGTTCTTCAACGGTTTTATGTTTGGGCACAAAGCCATGCGCTCCATTGGCAATCATTTCAAAAATAAACGCCTCTTCGCTATGCATGGTGAGTGCTATTATTTTTATACCCGGAAATTTTTCGTGCAGCACCCTGGTAGTTTCTACGCCATCCATATCGGGCATTTCAATATCAAGCAATACTATATGTGGCTTGTAACGGTTAATGTTTTCAATAAGCGCCTTTCCATTTGAAACCTGCAGCACCACCCGTAATTCTTCGTATTCCTTAAGCAACGCTATCAGGCCTTCTCTGAAAAGATCGTGGTCGTCGGCAATGGCAATTTTAATAACCGCCGGCAACACCGCGTT
>CALMNJ010000274.1 GCA_937868675.1 uncultured Bacteroidota bacterium
AGGCCTCCAGCGGCTGTCAGTTTTATATAGTGATGGGGAAAGTTAGAACCTTTGAAGACCTCACAAAATACGAAGCCAGGATCAATAAAAACCATTACAATAACAGCGCGATCCGGTTTCGAAAATCGCCACGGGGCCGCGCGCTGGAGGAGCGGCTGCAGCAATGGAAAAAAACCGGTAATGCCGATAGTATTAAGGCATTAAGCGCACAAATCGAATCGGGAATTCAGGAAATTCATAACGCCGTGCCACCTTATTCGTTTGATAACAATCAGGTAACTACTTACACAACGGTTGGCGGAACCCCGCACCTCGACGGAACCTACACCGTTTTTGGGGAGGTTGTGGAAGGCATTGAGGTAATTGATAAGATTGCAGGTGTGAGCACCGATAAACGCGACAGGCCCCTGGAGGATATACGCATGAAGGTATATATCGAGCGCTGATTGTGAATTTTTGCAAAAATGGGATGTTGTCTTTAAACCCCCAGGGGGTGTACTAGTCAAAGCAATAAAAACAGGTTTGTTATGAAAAAAATAATATTGGCAATAGCCATCACAGGGATCAGTTCTGCATCACTGTTGGCACAATCCCCAATACAGGCACCCGGCCAGGTTCCGGTGCATAATCAAAAAAAACTGTCGCCTGCCGAACAGGCCAAACAAAATACCGAGCGCGCGGCGAAAGAGCTTGGACTGAGCAATGAGCAAAAGGTAAAATGGGAGGTAGCCGCTTTGGAAAGGATCAACGCCAATGCACCCATGCGGGAAAAAATCAAAGGCTCAACCACCCCTGAGGAAAGGCGTAACATCAGGCAGCAAACAAGGGTTAACAACCAAAAGTTTGAACAAACCGTTACCGCTTTTCTTACTCCCGATCAAAAGTCGAAATTTGACAAGCTGAAGGAAGATAAAAAGGAAATGCACAGAAATGGCAGGAAAGGTGGCAGGAAGCTGAATGATGAAGTAAACAAAAACACACAGCAGGATCCTTCAAAGAACTGAAAGGAGGTTTGCCGTACAATTCAGAAGCCGGGTATTGAACAATCAATCCCGGTTTCTTCGTTTAAAGTAACCACCGGAGTGGGCATAATTACTATATTTACCGAACAGGCATGTCATGGTTAAATTTCCGGAAACAGAATTAATACTTACACCCGAAGGACGAGTTTATCATCTAAATCTTCGCGGTGAGGATATCGCCGATAATGTAATTGTGGTGGGTGATCAAAATCGCGTTGCAACCATTTCATCGCGTTTCAGCAAAATAGAGTTCACCACTGCTCACCGCGAATTTATTACGCATACCGGTATTTATGAAGGCAAACGCATCACGGTGCTGAGTTCCGGCATCGGCACGGATAATATTGACATTGTACTCAACGAACTGGATGCCGCTGTAAACATTGATCCCAATACCCGAACCGAACGTGTCGAAAAACGGAGACTTAATATTATACGACTGGGTACCAGCGGAGCCCTGCAGCAGCACATTCCCGTTAACGCTCTGGTTGCAAGCTCTTACGGCCTGGGGCTCGACGGGTTATTAAATTATTATGGTGGTTGGAAAAGCATTAACGAAAACCCCATAAGTGAGCATTTTATGGCGCATACGCAGTGGCCGTCTAACCTGGCGTATCCTTATTGCGTAGCGGCCAGCGATGGCCTGCTGGCGCAGTTCAGCGATTGTTTTCAGGGTATTACCGCCACGGCTCCCGGCTTCTACGGCCCTCAGGGAAGACAATTGCGCCTGGCCGCTCTGGTACCCGATCTTAATGAAAAGCTTACTGCATTCAGTCACGGGCCATTACAGATTTGTAACTTTGAAATGGAAACCTCGGCAATATATGGCCTGGGTAAATTGCTCGGCCATCGTTGCCTTACAATTTGTGTGATTATTGCCAACCGCGTGAGGAAGGAATTTACAAAAGACGGTAATAAGAGTGTTGATATAATGGTGGATCATTGTTTAAATAAAATAGCTGAGTTAGCATGACAAAAAAAGAACTGGTTGCACAGATCAGAAGCAAAGGCAGTTTTTTGTGCGTGGGGCTTGATCCCGACACGCAAAAAATACCGGAATTTTTGATGGAGGAAGAAGATCCAATTTATGAGTTTAACAAACAACTGATTGATGCAACGGCCGATTACTGCGTAGCTTACAAGCCCAACAATGCATTTTATGAGGCCTATGGTCTTAGCGGGGCGGCAAGTCTTGAAAAAACAATGCGCTATATAAAAGCCAATTATCCCGATCACTTTTTAATTGCCGATGCCAAGCGCGGCGATATCGGAAACACCAGCACCATGTATGCACAGGCATATTTTAAAAGGCTTGACGCCGATGCCATAACGGTGGCGCCTTATATGGGACGCGATTCGGTAAAACCATTCCTCCAGTTTGCTCACAAATGGGCCATTGTACTTGGGCTTACCAGCAATGAGGGCTCAGCCGATTTTCAGCAGTTGCAGGTTAACGGTAAAGCGTTTTACGAACATGTTATTGAAACCTGCGCGCTTTGGGGAACTCACGAAAATATGATGTTTGTGGTGGGCGCCACTAAAGCCGAAATGCTTGCGGGAATCCGGAAAATTATTCCGTCGCATTTTCTGCTAGTGCCGGGTGTTGGCGCACAGGGCGGAAGCCTTGCCGAGGTGTGCCGTTATGGGCTGAACGAAGATGTGGGACTTTTGGTTAACTCAAGCCGCGCCATCATTTACGCATCAAAGGGCGAGGACTTTGCAGTAAGGGCGGGCGAGGAGGCCAGAAAAGTGGCCGATGAGATGAAAGCATATATTTGAAATGAAAACAATGAATACCTTTTAACTTAAGAGATAAAATAAGTATGGAAGAGCAAAACGAATCGCAACAATTAGATATTGAACTCAGCGAAGAAATAGCCGAGGGCACTTATAGTA
>CALMNJ010000275.1 GCA_937868675.1 uncultured Bacteroidota bacterium
ATTTCAGTTTAAAACGGTCGCGCTTGCTGTTGTTGGTCATGTCCACATCGGCCAGCCTGTAGGAGGGATCAATGATCACATTTTTTAAACTCATGCCCAGGTTCAGTGTAGCAGTATAGCTGGTTTTAAGTTTAGGTCCCCAGCCCGTCCACCTAGGCAACACGGTTGCGCCGGTAGGCTTTTCAAACCAGGTGTTTGGAATGTAAAAATGCCTTGCCGAATCGTTGTGATCAATCACCACAAAGTCAAGTGGCATTTGCATGCTGCCCTTGCGCTTAAACGTAATTTCGTAAATACCGCCTTTTTTCTTTTTAATACGGCCTATTTTGTAGTCAATGGTTTTGGTGGTTTCGAGCCACTGGTCAAAAAACCAGTTAAGGTCAATGCCGGTAAACTGGATAATAGAGTTTCTGAAATCCTCGGGGTACGGGTGGCAAAATTTCCATTGTTCAAAATAATGCTGCATGGCTTTATCAAACAAGGCGCGGCCCAGCACATATTCAAGGTTTTTAAGCATCACCCCGGTTTTTGTGTACGACTGGCTGTAACCGCCTCCATGCCTGATGCCTCCGTTAAAGTCATCGGCGTGCGTGTTAAGCACCACTTCTTCGTTTCGCGTAACATTGGCCACGTAATAGGAGGTATAAAATTCGTCGTCAACAATTCGGCGCGGCTCGGTGTATTTGCGCGCGTATTTACCTGAGGGTTCGTTTTCTTTGGTAATGGGCCCATCAATAAACTGATACGTGTCGGCGGTATAAAACTGTGTAAACCCTTCGTCCATCCAGGTGCGGTAATTTTCGTTGCTGCCCAGCATGCCCTGAAACCAGTTGTGTGTCATTTCATGAATCAGCAGCGTTCGGTATCCGGGGTCGAAGCCCCCGCAAAGGGTAAGCATCGGGTATTCCATGCCGTCCTGCGCATCGGCCACAATCATTTTGGGGTGAGGATAATGCCCAATATTATACGAGTTTATTTCGAGTGTTTTGGCAATGTAGTCGGCAGCATTGTACCAGCCTGCGGCGTGTGGCTCCTGCACCAGGGCAATGCAGCGGGTATTGTTCCAGCGTGTTTCGCTAATGCGGTAATTGGGGTCGCAGGTAAAGGCAAAATCGTGCACATTTATGGCCGAAAACTTCCAGGTTTTTTTGGTGCCGTTGCGCTCCACAATTTTTGAAGGCGCCGAGTTGAAGGGTTTTTTCAGAAAATTACGGATGTCGAGCTGTTTTCTCAGCTCCAGTGGTAAAACTTCGTTTTCGTTTATCAGCACTCCCGTGCCATCACCAATATAATGATTGGGTAATGTAAGTTCCACATGATAGGAGCCAAACTCGCCATAAAACTCATGGTCCATGTGCTGGTCGGTAACCCAGCCAAATTTCTGATCCACCACCGAAACGCGTGGATACCAGTGCACCAGATCGTAATGTTTTTGACCAAAGAAGTTAAACATTTTCATCCGGTTGCGGATGGCCTCTTTATCAAAATAGGTTTTAAAATCCAGTTGCAGCGTGGTTGACTCGCCCGGCTTAATGGGTGTTGCCAGATACACTTTAAGAATGGTGTTGTCGAGTTCGGTTTTAAGCTGGGTTCCGTTTTGGTTAACCATGCTTACATTAATGCCAAGGTCCTGATTGCGGTATTTTCCAAATTTGAGCCGGTAACCATTATTTTTATAAAGATCGGCTGCGTAGGAGTGTTTGTTTTGTGCGTTGCTGTATAAATGAAAATACAGATACGAGATCTGATACGGTGAGTTGTTCCAGTAAGTCATTTCCTGGTGGCCGCTTACAATATCGCTGCTGTCGTTGAGCTCTGCATTGATATTGTAGTGCACATCCTGCTGCCAGTAGCCCGGATTTGGTTTCCGGTTTTTCCAGTAAAAGGGGTTGGTGGCTGAGCGGTAATCGGCAAATTCGGTTTGCGAAATACCCGTAAAGGTTAGCAAAAGTAAAAACAGGGTAGCGATACTGGAATGGGCCGTTTGCAAGCGCTTGATCATGAATAATAATTTGCATAAATATATGCTAAAGCAGCGAGCCGCAAAACGCAGCTAAACGCAATGTGTTTTTGGTGCAGACACCGCCATGCGAACGTTTTTAAACCTGGGTTCCTTAAAACGGTATGTTTGCCCTGATTTTCAATAAAATATGCCTGTTTTTTTGTAGCTAATCATTAAATTACTATATTTGCACCCCTATTTAAAAATAAACAATGGAAAAACGTTACGAGACGGTCTTCATTTTAACTCCCGTTTTGTCTGATGATCAGGCAAAGGAGGCCGC
>CALMNJ010000276.1 GCA_937868675.1 uncultured Bacteroidota bacterium
GTTTTCGCCTTCGTTAACCTCAAGCTTTGCCTTTTTCTCAATTTGCTTCAGATATTGAAGATAGTTTTCATCGCCGGCTTCTTCATCAAAGTTATTGCGTATCTGCAGGATTCCGTTATCGTAAGAAATAGTTTGTTTATAAGGTTTTGCCGTTGTGGCAAGTGGCAGTTGTACTTCTTTGCTTTGGGTTTTGAGCCCAGGCGTTTCAACGGTGAGCGAAAGCTTTGCTCCGTTTGGCAACTCAAGCAAATAATCGCCGTTTTCCTGAGCAGAAAAGGTTCCAACTGCTTTTTCGTTATCCAGGTTTTGAACCGAAATAATACTGCTCAGGCTCTGGTCGGCAGATTCTTTCATAACCGAACCTTTAATCACAATCACATCAATGGGTTTGCGCTCGGTGTTGATCTTCAGAACGTCAATTTTGCCGGGTTCGCTTTGCCGGCCTGTGCTGAAATAGGCTGTTTTTTCGAGCGAATCGGTAACAAAAAGAAAATCGTCATCGGGCGAGTTTATCGGAAACTCAAGATTTACGGGCTGGCTCCAGGTATTTGACGATTCGTTGTAAGTGGTTTTAAAAATGTCGTAGCCACCCATGCTGTTATGGCCCTTGCTTGCAAAATAGAGGGTTTTTCCGTCGGGATGAAGGAAGGGGTAGTCCTCATCGTACTGGGTATTTATGCCAGCTACTTTTTGCGGTTTACTGAATGTGCCTCCGGGCTGAAGTGCTGCCGTGTATATGTCGCGGCCATTATCGGTGTTTTCGCCATAGCTGCTGAAGTAAATCACATCGCTGTTCCGTGGCCTGAATATGATGGAACGGTCTTTTTTCTTCTTGTCGGGGCTGGTCTTAAGTTCCTCGGGTTTTACCAGAAGTTTTCCGCCAATTGTTGAAAGGTCGTATTTGCGGAAATATTCAGCTTCGTTAAGCGTGTTTTTACGTTGCACAACAAGGTCAGTCATGCTGCTAAGTAAACGTTTGCCATTGTTGCAGGCGTTTATTTCCCTGTCAACCTGAAGTTTTTTTTGAAGCGAGGCAGGTGCTGTTTTTTTAAACTCGTTATAATATTTTATGGCCTCATCAAACAGGTAGTTGATATGATAAGCTTTGCCAAGGTAAAAATGGACGTCTTTGGGCGCATCTTCTTTATTGGCGGCGGCCGCTTTAAGATAGGGGATACATTTCTTTTTATCGGGCTCGCTGTATATCATACACACCCCCAGGCGATAGTTAAACTCAGGGTCTTTCGGGAAGTTGGCAACTAACTGGGCGTATAATTTGTAAGCGGAAGTAAACTCGTCATCTTCGTATAGTTTATTGGCCTGTTTTTTAACATCATTAATTGATACCGGCTGGGCCTGGGTTAAAAAGGGGCAAAAAATAAGCAGGAGTAAAAAAACCGGGGCTTTTTTAACAAAAAACTGAAGCAACGTGAAAGTTAAGGTATTGAACCTTATCCTCATAAATACAATTCCGTAAAGTTAACAATATTTCCGGGCTACGAAACAGCACAGAAACAGAGTCTTTTTTAATTGGAGGTGAATAACGAAACGTTTTTCCATAACCAATAACTGGATATAACAACTTTTTTAAGAGTTCGGATTTAATAATTTCCGATTTACTCCTGCAAACCATGTTAAATTTTGTCTAAATTTGAGAAATTGAATAATTGTTTAAAACCGAAAATGATGAAAAAATTACTATTAATTGGTGCTGCAATTCTGACGTTTTCCTCAGTAACCAAAGCCCAATCGGCAGGAACACCCACAACGATCACGGATGCTGTCCACTATTATTTTAACAAAATGTATTACAGGACCGGGGCAACAGTAGGTAATGTGTTGTCATCAACAAATTTTACCTCGTACCCCTATTACAAGGTGCCTGCATCCACATTTACCGGAACTTCGCATATGGGGAACAAATTCGAGTGCCCAGGAACTTTAACGGTTACCGGTGCGGAAGGGGCTGTGGCTAAACACCCAAAAACATCCCAGCTTTCTATTAAAGTTACATTTTATCTGTGTAACATAAATGGTAGCGGAATGCCAGTGTTACCGCCTATTGATTCTGTTAGTTCTGTCATTAGTGGTACAAACGCCGGCATAGTAGGTGGCAATTTCGTTACACCTCACGTGATGAACGGACCTTATGCCATTCTTATGAGGAATATGTCAACGATTGCCGGTGATACAGTTAGGCTTACCAGAACAGCCGCTAAAACAGCTACTGCTTATCCTAGCGTAACCTGGAACGAAAAGTATGGAGAAGGTAACGGCGTAATTCGTTATGCAGGCACATTCAACAGCACAACGAATTTTACAGCTACCGGATTTGGTGTAGGTACAGATTACGAATTTGCCATAGCCCCGCGTGTACAAATTGATCTTCTGGCAGCAGAATTGTGGCCATCGCAGATTATTAACGGGGACATGATGTGCACCTTTACTCCCATTACCTTTACCAACACTTCATGCGGGTTTTACACTCACCGCATGTACAATCTCAACGAATTTTACAGAAAATGGTCGCTCCTCCCAAGTTCGGGATTTGTTAATACACCGAATGGTGGCTG
>CALMNJ010000277.1 GCA_937868675.1 uncultured Bacteroidota bacterium
CTTCAAAAACCATATAAATGTAGTAGTTATTCAGAGCCCTGGCCTGTTTAATTTCATTTGCTGTTATCATAAAATTAAGGTATTCATTTGGTGACCTACGTGTGGCTTTCACCTCAATGTGTTTCTGACACTGGTTTTCATCCAAAGTTAGAATGTCGTAGCCTAAACGGTCATTTTTGAGTGATGTATGTTCCAATAAATGCAAGCTAAAGCCCTTGGCCTTGAAAAAGTCCTGTTCCATTTTAAACACAATCAGCTCACCACGCTTTCCCAATTGGCTGTTTCTTTCGTTCTGCTTATCGTAATCCTGCTTTTTCTTTCCAGAATCAGGCTTAAATAAACCAGATGGGTCGGGTTTGGTCCCAATTTCAAGCGCAATTTCATTTGGCTTCACTTTTTCAAAAGGGGGCAAAATTCCTAATTCAGCCTGTTGTTTTTCGGTTCCATGTGGTCGTCCAATTGTTTTATACAAAAAGGTATTGTATTCAAGGAGGCCCCAGTTCTTCATCACATGATGCTTGTTTTTAAACTCGATCAACACTTTCTGTTTGTAATAAAGACTCTTTTGCTCAACAAAAAGCCCAAGTTCTGAAAGGAAATAATCAGCGTGATCAACCGAGTAAAGGTTTAAATATTTGTCGGGAAAATAAGAACCTAATAATTTATACCTGAACAGGGGGGCTATTTTGCTTTTTGAAATTATCTCTCCATCATTTTGTTTTCCTGCTATTATTAAACGCTTAATTTCTTCTGTTACATTTTTAAAGGCTATTTGTACGGAGTTGCCATATTTTTTTGAGAAGCGGTACTTTTTAACTACGTCTTCTCCTTTTTTTCCAAAGTAAATTCCAAATTTAAAAGATGTAGCACCTTTCATGTTCCCAAGTTCAATAAGCCCTGTTTCAACTCGATAACAAAAGCTATTTTTTGAGCCTTTACCAAGCACATAATCATCTAATTTTAGAGTGGGAATACTTGAAGGCGGAAAATCTGCCACAAAAGCCTTTTGAAGTCTCCTTTTCTTTTTAAATTCTTTATCACGGTCTTCTAATTCGAGATCAAAAGCCTTTATTTTAAATTCAAGGTCTTTATATTGTGAGCTCATAAGGATGGGTTTAGTGATTATTTAAAAATTGCGGATAGAACTTAGCCTGTCCGCCGGGTAAAAAGAATTTATCAAAGGCATTGGCCGTAGCGTGCCCAAACTTGTTAAAGAAATGCACAAATGTTTTGTGGTGAGCCTCGTTTAAGGAATAGGCGTGCAGGGGCTCAAAATAAGGTAAGTGACCCTCTATAACTTTGTCCACCACACAGCGTGATTGCGAGAGGCTTATTTTTGTGGTTTCGTATAAATACAGGTCTTCTAAAAGTGTGAGGCCAAAGGTAATGGTGTATTTTTCGGGTGGCTCGCTGGTGAGGATGGCCGAAGAAATTGTAAAAGTCAGTTGCGTGCCTTTGTCCACAATCTTTTTCATTCGCTTAAATCCTTTTAGGCTGCTGATGTCGCCCTCAAACACTTCCTTGCTCCTTACTGTGTTTGGTAAATTCAGTGGGTCTGCGGATAGTAATGCACTATTGTTGCTCATTACTATGGCCAGTTCGGTGCCGTCTTTAATAATAATCCGGTTTCCGGTTTCTTTATCGTAAAAATGACCGTTCAAACTACTTTCGTAATGGGATTTTTCCCGTTGGCGCGAAAGAAAAATCTCTTATTTATGAGTGCACATTCCTGCGAACTTACATTTTCAACTTATCCATTCACTCCCCATTTACAGGGATTTTAGTTTAAAACACCTTCTTTTTCGCTGGTAATATAATTATCCCAAACAACAAAAACGTGCCGGTTTCCCGCCCCTTTTTAGCCCCAAAAAGCCACTTTTTAACATATTGGCTTCTGGAAAGCGGGTTTTTAGACTTGCAAAAATTTATGCACCGAGTTATGATGCTCTCGCCTTTGTTTTGCAATTAGCCATGATAAATTTTGCATAACAGGCAAAAGACCACCCCCGCACAAAACGTGTGGGGGTTTTTGTTTACGGTTTAATTTTTTCAATATCTGCCTTTATTCTGTTAAACTCCTTTGTAAAGACTTGTAGAAAGTTTGTATCGAGTTGCAGGTAATTTATTGCTTCTCTAAATGCCTTGATATCCCTATTTCGATAATCAATTAAACTTAAATTGTTTCATTTATTTTTAGCGTCTAATGCATCAAGAATTTCTTGAATTTTTTCAGACCACAGGATAACCAGTGCCCTGTGCATTTCAAATAAGGGCGCTTTGTTATTCTCGATTGAACTCATATCAGTTGATTTATAACAAAGTTGAATCGAAAATATGCTATGTAATTTAGCAATACCAGCGTCAGTACCTTCAATGAGTTCAACCAAAGCAACACGTGATGATCTTAGTGCGGAACGAATCATATAAATGGAAAGAGCCTTAGCCGCGCTGATTCTTTTATCAACATATCCGTTTAGACTTTCGTCCTTTGTCATTTCATAATTTGGCTTATGAAATAGTGTTAGTTAAGAAACACCCTTCAAATTTGAGACTAAGTCATTTATTTTCTGAACAATTTCAATATCCTCATTAGTTTCTTTCGTTTCACAGGTTTTTTCTAAGTGATTAGGAAATTTGCAGGTATGGTGAAAGGCGAGGAATCGAATATGGTAACCGCCGCCGTTTGTTTCCACTCAATTTGTTTGTAGCTTAGGTGAATCATGAAAAATTCCTTTTTATCAACGATCATTTTAATACTTATATGTTTCTGTGCCCAGGCGCAGTTTGGCGGCATTGTTAGTTTTTGGACCGACACCACCTTGCGCATGGCGATGAAAACACACAACGTGCGCAGCGTAACCGAGTACATTAAAACCGACAGTACCAAAGCATTTAACGGCCGTTATATCTTTAACAATCATGGTCTCGCCACCGATCTGGTTACCGGCCGTGGGCCTTATTACAGCCACATGCGTTTTGAGTACAACACCCAAAAACAGGTGGTGAAACAAATTTATTTTCAAAACATGGACACCGCCAAAATGGAATACTGGAAAGGTACCGTTTACGATGCCAAAGGCCGTATGGTAAAAGTGGAACGGGGGCTTATCACAGACGGTGCACTTTTAGTGCGTCCCGAGTTCGAAATAAAATACCTGAGCGAAAAACCACGCGCCGGCCGCTGGGAAAGCAAACGATACGACGGCCCCCGATTGCTGGATTATTCTCTGGGCCACGATAGCATTGCCGGGCGCGACACCATGACGGTAACATATAAATACGGCGTTGACAGGTTTAACGGAAAAAAAGTGGCTATTGGCAAAACCCTCAGCAGGGCGCGTAAAATAAACGATACCTATTTTATGGATGAATTAGAATACAGGGTTTATGGTAAAACCGAAGTGGTGAGTAAAATCACTACAAGATACGATAAGATAACAGCACGGGGCCGATGGACCGAATTTGGAGAGGTGGATTACGAAGAAGCCTATGCCGCTTATGCGCAGGAACATCCTGATGACTTCAACATTAACTATTATTCCCCTCCGTTTGTTAAAGCGGTTCTGGATGGCAAAATACAGGGGCAGGTAAAGCCTGAAAATAAATACACGTTCAACGATTGGGGACAGCTGGAAGAAACCTATCTGGGAGGATACCGCATACGTTATACCTATAATCCGCAAGGACAGGTTACTCAACAAATAACTTACAACAAGGAAGGCCGGCAGGTAAACGCTATGCAGCTTTGGTACAATAATAAAGGACTTATTATCAAAACCCGCCAAACCACAAACAATCAGCCCGAGGAAGATGTGGCCCGCAGCGCTGAGGATGAAGGTTCGGTCCCGCAGGTACAGGAGTTAATTTATGAATACACATTTTATTGATTTTTGTGGAATCCCGGGACACCTGTTATTAAAAGAAAACGACCTTAACTGAAAAACATGAAACCATTTTTGATCATACTTACCAGTGTCTTATCATCTCTTATCGCCAAAGCGCAGTTTGACGGATTGAACAGTTATTTTACCGATCCCCTGATGCAACAAAAAATTAAAACGACCCGGGTGCGAACGGTAAGCGCATTGGAGGTTCGTACCACTTACACGGCCTTTGGCGGAAGCTATACCTTTGATACGCTGGGGCGTGTGATAGATATGTACAATGCCTCGTATAAGCGCCATCGCCGCGAGTATGACGAAAGGGGACTGATTGCTAAAGTGACGATTTATGATGATAAAGACAGCAGTAAAGTGGCCTATTGGACCAGTACCGGGTACAGCCGCAATGGTACCGTAATAAAAGAAGTGCAGGGTGCATATAACGCCGAAGGCAAACCGGTGCTGACAAAAACAATGGATTATAAAACCATTCAAGGTACGGATGGCAAATCCAGTATCGAAATATACAGGTACTTCGGAGATAAAATTATGGAAACCACATATAGCCGCGACAGCGTTTCGGGCATTTACGATTTCACGTTCAATTTTGAATACGACAGGGAAGGGCCTGATGAGAAGGGCCTCCGACATGGTAAAAGAACGGTGATAAGAGAGTACAAAAAAGATAACTGCTTTTATACCGATGAAATAAGATACCGCGTTTACGGACGTATTGAAACACCTGATAAAATTGAGGGCCGCTATCATTTAACCGATACAAAGGGACGCTTGCTCGAATATGGCGAAATAGATTACGAAGCGGCCATGGAAGCGTATTTCAATGCACACCCCGAAGACTTTAATATGTACACAATACCCACAGCCTTTGCCAATGGGATTTTGAACAACAACATTAGCGGCAAGCGAAAACCCAACGAAAAATGTGTCTACGATGCCAATGGCCGTCTCATCAAAAAAACGTCGTACAGCACGGATTACACCTTTATTTACAATGCCAGGGGCCAGGTTATAAAACAAATAGCCGTGGGCCTTAACAACCGAACCGATACCCTGTATTATAATGAAAAGGGACTTGTAAGCAGATTGGTGAGCGAGGAAACAAACCCTAACTACAATACAGGCAAGAAGGAAGTTTCGGAGCAAACATTCACATATACATATTACTAAAGTTCAAGTAAGCGATCTTTCAGAAAACACAATGGTATGGTGCCGCCGGCTTACCAAAAATCACCTGGCAAAGCCGATGGCGATTATCAAAACAAAATAATAGCACTTGAACCGGCCAGAGATGTTACTTACGCCGCCGATGCCACGAATACCAGCATAGGCCTGATGCTGGCTATGCCTATGTTTAATAAGCATAAAAGACCCGGATGGATCAGTTTAATAATATGTAATTTAAACTTCTAAGCAGAAACAAGGTCAGATAAGTAATTAATAAAAATGAAAAAAGTAACAACGTTAGCCACTTTGGCACTGGGAGTGCTGCAAGCCTTTTCACAATCAATAGGTTTAATACAACACAGTGCTCAATCGCTTGATGATGGTTACGTGTTGTTTGCGCCCATAACCAGCAATACCGTTTTTCTTATTGATAAATGCGGTAAACAGGTAAAAACCTGGAACAGTGCCTACAAGCCCGGGCAATCGGTTTATTTACTGCAAGACGGAAATCTGTTACACACGGGCAATGCCAACAACAACACCTTTAACGCCGGAGGCAAGGGGGGGGTGATTGAAAAAATAGATTGGAACGGAAATGTAGTTTGGAGTTACACGGTTTCTGATGCCGGCAAGTGCCAGCACCACGATGCAAAAGCCCTGCCCAACGGTAATATTCTGGTGATTGCCTGGGAAAGCAAAACCGGCGCTCAGGCCATTGCAGCCGGAAGAAATCCCACCCTTGTTCCTTCCACTTTATGGAGCGAGCAAATTCTTGAAATACAACCCGTGGGTACCAACAGCGGAAATATTGTGTGGGAATGGCATTTGTGGGACCATCTGGTGCAGGACTTTGATAATACTAAATCTAATTATGGTACTGTGGCTTCCAGTCAGCAGCTCGTGAACCTCAACTTTAATGCCAGTGCCACTAACAGCGACTGGATTCATCTGAATTCAATTGATTACAATCCGTCACTTGATCAGATTTTGCTGAGTTCGCATGCACTGAGCGAGGTTTGGGTAATTGATCATAGCACAACTTCGGCTCAGGCCGCTTCGCATGCCGGTGGCAATTCGGGAATGGGCGGTGATATTATTTATCGCTGGGGTAATCCGCAATCTTACAACAAAGGGAGTGCAGCCGACCAGAAATTTTTTGGACAGCACAATGCGTACTGGATTGAAAACGGGCTTCCCAACGCCGGACAAATCATGGTATTTAACAATGGCCTCAACCGCACGGGAGGTAATTATTCAACCGCCGAAATTATTAATCCGCCATACAGCGCTTACACTTACAGCAATTCGCTGCCTTATCTGCCTGCTGGCTCTTCCTGGATTTACAACGCCGGAAACACACACAGTTATTACGCTCAGAATATTTCCAGCGCCCAGCAATTGTCAAATGGCAGCGTGTTGCTCTCCAATGGTCCGGCGGGCGATTTTACTGAAGTGGATGCGTCTGGAAACACCATTTGGGAATACATTAATCCGGTATCGGCTACCGGGATAATGGCGCAAAATAGTACACCCACTCAGAATTTAAGTTTCCGCTGCACCTTCTATCCTGCTTCCTTTTCGGGCTTTAGCGGAAAAACCCTTTCCTCTGGCAGCATTATTGAAAACAGCAATACAGTTTCCGCTTCCTGCAACCTTCTAACAGCTCTTGAAAATATTCAGGAGAGGAATGCCCTGCAGGTATTTCCGAATCCGTGTGAGAATTACTTAACAGTGAGCCTGCCCGGCAAAACATTTGATGTTTTAGTTTACAATGCCAATGGCGACTTACTATACACAAAGCAACGTATGGAAGAGAAAATGGAGATGGATGTAAGCGCACTGCCTGCAGGGGTTTATCTATTAAGGATAAAAACGAAAGATCAAACTGTTTACAATAAAAAGATAAGTGTACGTTGAGATTTGAGTGTAAATCAATTAGCCTGCTCACAAAAAAAATAAACATTAGCAAGTTTCGGGTTTTATTAAAGCCTGTAGTGCTTTAGTTTTGTGTCTTGCAGGCATCAGTACATAACTACCAGCGCATTCAGCAGGCCATCGCCTACCTCAGCGAGCATCATCGCCGGCAACCTTCGCTAAATGAAGTGGCTGAAAAATTAAACCTCAGCCCTTTTCACTTTCAGCGCTTATTTACCGAGTGGGCAGGGGTAAGCCCCAAACAGTTTGTGCGTTATCTCAGTGTGGAATACGCCAAACGTGTGCTCCATGATTCACAAGCCACTTTGTTTGATGCTGCATATCAGGCTGGTCTTTCGGGAACCGGACGTTTACACGATTTGTTTGTAAGCATTGAGGGCATGACGCCGGGCGAATACAGCCGTGGCGGAAAATTACTTCAGATTGATTATGATACCTATACAACACCCTTTGGTGATGTGTTTGTGGCTTCTACGCAAAGGGGTATATGCAGCATGGCATTTACAGATAATGAAATGAGTTCGCTTGATGAACTGAGGATGACCTTTCCCGCAGCAACGTTCCAACACAAACAAAACCATTTTCACAATACCGCCCTTGCCATATTTAAAAAAGACTGGAGCCATCTACCCAATATCAAACTGCATTTAAAAGCAACCCAATTTCAGATTAAGGTCTGGCGCTGCCTGTTGAGTATTCCCGAAGGTTGCTTAAGCAGCTACGGAAAAATTGCGGCACAAACCGGTAGCCCGGCCGCGTCGAGGGCAGTGGGCACAGCAGTAGGAAGCAATCCGGTTGCATTTATTATACCCTGCCACCGCGTGGTTCGGGGAAGTGGCGTTTACGGCGATTACCGCTGGGGAAGCTTGCGCAAAAAAGCCCTTATTGCCTGGGAAGCCGCCGCGCTTGATTCTATAAAAGAGTAAGGGGCCGGCTCTTTGCAGAACCAACCCCAAACCACACACGAAAAGACTTAATGTTTAAAGAACGTATCAGGTAGCTTGAAAACGGCAATTACACTTTTATTATTTTTATTACCGGCTTCCTCAACAAAATTAAAGTCACAACAAAGCAATTGCAATTTTAAGAGGTCAATGCACCGGTTTTTGAGATGTAGTTCTGTTAAGACTGATATTGCAAAAAATAGTCCTTTTAATATCAGCTACCCAATGATGGCGTTGTTGTTTAGGATTAAAGGACAAAGTATAAATCTAATGTGTAGCTGACATTCAGTTGAAACCTTTAGGGTAAAGATCTGCATAACAAGGTGCAAGCCGCCAGGGTAACTGGCCTTATTTACCAAGTTTCCTGAAATTATAGCGCTGGTAGCTCAGATAAATTTCTTCGCGCGAATGAATGGTGATTGAAAGTTTAAGCTGCAGGGGTGATTTTAATTTTTCGGCCTCCTCAATGCCTTTTGCATTAAACATCAGTATTCCACCGGCATCGGCGATAAGCTCAACACTGTCTTTGTTCAGTTGCCAGCGGCCCGTGTAGAGTCCTGGCAATGTTATTACAGAATATTTACGAAGACTGAATTTACCGTTTCGGTAAAGCATGAGTGTATCCACGCCAATTTTGCCATCACCCACACTGTTGTACACCACGGCCGACCAACGGCCACAAAATAAACGCTGATCGTCGGTAAAACAAAAGCCGGTAAGCAGCAACATAACAAGCGTCAGCGCGCGCGTTTGTTTTTTTAAAAAATGAGCACGAGTGAGTATGCCTTTATTTACTCCGATAATGCCGTGCAATGTACAAAATACAAGTTTCGGAACAGGTGAAATAACTACCTAAACAAGGCTTGTTACTAACAGGGCTTTGTGATTAACGTAACGGTTTATAACCGTTCCTCCAGATTATTTTGTTTTGTAGTCGTCGGGCGTAATCACAATCTGGCAAACCGAAGCGCCGCTTTTGTCGCGGTAGCTGTATTCGAACGTTACGTCGAGTTTACGCAGCGATTCGAGATCGGGATTGGTTTTAATGAGATTAAGAATGTTTGGCCTCATATTGTTGATGAGGGTATCTACATTAAGATCGGCTTTTTCGTAATTCACCAGGGTGTAATTGTATTGAAGCGTTGATTCTGGTTTAAACAGGGTATTGTCGAGCCGGGTTTCGCTGTCAACAGTCATTGGGCAGCTTTTGTTCACCTCTTCGGCTACTTTTTTAAGGGTGGTTTGTATGGCTGCCGATTTTACACCGCCAAGCCCGCATGAGCTAAGGGTAAGCATAGAAGTAATAACAAACACGGCAAGTCCGCTAAAAATAGTTGTCCTGAAAAGGTTGGCTTTAATCATTGTTTAAGTTTTTATCAGGGACTAAAGTAGTAAAATTTCATTCAACTTTACTAGTTAATAAATAATCCGGTAATCCGCAATCCGGCATTGTAACGAAACACTTCCTGGCGATTCCCCAATACAAAATCAAAAAGCCTGTACTCGGCAAAGGCGTAAACGTGTTTCCAGCCAAGGTTTGCAAAACAACGCAGGTCGGTAAACTGATGCAGCCTTCCCTCAAAGCTTCGCTTGTGTCCGCTGTAATGGCCGATATCCAGAAAAAAAAGGGGGATGTAATACGAGCCACCAACATCCAGATACAGCTTACCCCCGCTGTTCTTCTCACGCTGGTTGCCGGCGCTTAATCTTATTTTGGCATTCAGGGTTAAAAAACCGTACGAATAAAATTCAGTGATTTGTTTTGAGTTTGAATAAACCACCGGACTGTTGTTCAGCTTCAACCCGTAATAAGACCAGCCCCAGCCAATGCCTTCCATAAACCCAAAATGGTTGGCTACCGATTGTCTGAAATAAGGGGTAAGTGCAATACTGAACGCATTGTTTACGCCTCTTGATTTTTCAAACCAGCCGTTATTCACGTAACCAAGCGTCAACTCATTTTCCGGGCTGTTATTATCAACCTCCTTGCCCGTTGTTTCATCTATCTTAAAATATTCTACTGTTTCTGGAGTAGTGAGATTAAGATAGGCCTTATATCCGCTTTTTACTGCTAGGGTTGTGCCACTGTAATAATGGCCCTGGCAGGACTCAAGGGTTACGCGGCATGTCCCTGGTGCAAGACTATCTACGCTAAAAATATACGGGACGCTTTCAGCAACACCCCCATCAAATTGGTTTTTGTAAACAGTATCGCCCGATTGAACAACAAACAACCTGTAACAGCCCGTGTCGTCTGCGTTACCTGCGTACACCGTGATCTCCATCTGCATTTTTTGGGCAAACAAAGCATGGCCTGTGCCAACCCAGAATAGAAAAATTATTAAAAACCGTAGATGTTGGTGCA
>CALMNJ010000278.1 GCA_937868675.1 uncultured Bacteroidota bacterium
ATTAAAAGTTTATAAAACACAGTTTTTTTGGGGAGCGGCTTTAAAAGCAAAACCGCCACCCACTTGAAGCAGGATGGCGGTTGTTGAGGATCTGAAAAAACAAAACCTAATCCTCTTTATCTTTATTATCGTCGTTTTTGTGGTTTGTTTCGGCTTCAGGATCATTAACTTCTACGCCGTTTTCGTCAATTTTAACGTGTGTATTTTGGTTTTTTACCTGAATTCCATCGCCCATTTCTATTACTATTTCGCGTTTGTGACGTTTGCGCGAACCCGAGTCGAGATTATTGCAGTCAATGCACTCCAGGCCCTTATCAGTCATTTTCCAGCGACGCGCAACCATATCGCCGTCGGAGGTATTAGTTGTATTATCCACATCGTAGAGCATGTGGCGCAAGCTTTTATCAAGGGTTATTACCTTGCCTTTTGGTAAGCGTAATTTGAGGTTTACCTCCTGATCCCTGAACTTTGCATCGGGCTGTACAAAAAATATTTCGTCAAGCCATAGGGTGTTTTTCTCAAGTTTGTAGTTATACTTTATTGCGCCTGCGTTTTCTTTAGCCTCTTTTTTGTTCATCCCTTTGGCGTCACGGTTCGTTTCAAGTTCTGTGCTGTCGTTATTGTTTTCGGTGATATCGAGATTTGCAAAGCGGATGAGGCCAATTTTGTTATCAAACGATGGGAAATAAATACCGTTATGATTGTGTTCCAGAAATTTTTCTACATCGTCAATATTATCGGCATTGATTTGTTTGACAATTTTTGATGCAGGGTTAATTTTCACAACTAAGGTATCGCCGGTAAACCTTAGTATTTCTGTGTCTTTAAGGGATGTGCTTTCGCTGAAGTTTTTAAAACTCATTACTGTGACATAAACCCCAATTATCAGTCCAACCGTCCAGATAAGTCCGAGCGACAAGTTGAGCCAGCGGTTACTGTAGCGAATTCTGAACAGCATGCGTACACCTGCATAAATGAGCATAAAGGTTGGTATGCCAAGTACAATAATAAACGACAGCACGGCCAGTGCATAATGGAAATGCGATTCGAGTAGGGCTGTTTTCCATTGCGTGATGTTATGGGTCGAGTCAATAACGGTAATGCCGGTGAGGGAAAACACATAAAACGCGAGCAGAACAAGCCCCACAAGCAACACAAAAAAACCGACCAAACGGCCCAGTATATTAAACACTGCGGCAAGAAAAGCAGCAAAGTTAGACCTTACCGACTCGCCGTAACCGCTGTTGCGAAATTCCTTCCCGTATTTATTGATACGGCCTTGCATGTCTTTTGCCTCCTCCTGGAAGTTCTTCATTATGTTATTGATGTTGGCCGATTCTCCACGCATAGCATAACGGTCGGCGGTGGTTTTAGCTTCAGGTATTATCATCCACATTATAATGTAAACCCACAGGCTGAGTCCACCTGGCCAAACCAGTAACACCATCGCCAGGCGAACCCAAACGGTATCTATATCAAGGTAAGCTGCAAGGCCACTGCACACACCGCCAATCATTTTGTCGTCGGAGTTGCGGAACAGGCGCCTGCGTATTTTTTCGTGTGTTTGCTCGGCAGTAGTTTGGCTGGTTGAATCCTGCTTATTGTTTTGTTCCTGACGTTGCTCTTCGCCTCCAAAATCTTCGGGACGGCCCATTACCTGCATCACATAATCAACATCGGCTTTCAGTATCACCTGCTTGCCCTGATTCAGTTTTTCCTGCAGAAGTTCGGCAACCCTGGCTTCGATATCGCTCATGATCTCGTTGCCTCCATCGGTGTTGCTGAAAAAGCCTTCTATTCTGGCCAGATAGCGGCTCAGGCTTTCGTAAGCATCTTCTTCGATATGAAAAATAATGCCGCTGATGTTGATGGTAAGTGTCTTGTTCATTTTGCTTAACGATTAAATGTTTTTTCCCTGTTCGATTGTTTTATTAACTGCCTCCACTAATTCAGCCCACGACTGCTGAAGGTCTTTGAGATACTGCATCCCAATTTCGGTAAGTTTATAGTATTTGCGTGGCGGCCCACTTGTGCTTTCCACCCATTTATAGCCAAGAAGCCCCGTGTTTTTGAGCCGTGTAAGCAGTGGATACAGTGTGCCCTCCACCACTACCAGTTTTGTTCCTCTGAGTTTCTCGATTATTTCGGTTGGATAAGCATCGCCCTGCGACAATATGGAAAGGATACACAGTTCAAGCACTCCCTTGCGCATTTGCGCCTGTGCACCTGCCTTGTCGGCCACGCCCTGACTCTTATCGGTATTCTCTGCGTTTTCCATGTTTTATTTTCAATTAAGAACTGGTTGATGAACCATGTTTAAAGAGCAATGAACGAAAGTACAACGCTATTAATCATGTCGGGTTTCATTTCCGACATTCGCATGGCAAAAAATTGTTTTTCAATTTCTTTTTTCAGGCGGGTATCTTCTGTTTTAGCGAGCACGAAGTTAACCCTTCCGTCTTTATCGGTACTAAAGAGCACCTCCACTTTTTGGGCCAGCGTTTTTGCCTGACAAGCTGGCGCCAGCACCTGCGGAAATTTAAAAAACTGGCGGATGGTTTTTTCAGCATCCGTTTTTTTGCCCTCTGCTTTCGGAGTATTTCCCGAGAAAGCCACAATTGAAGAAAATAAAAGAACTGTAAAAAAGGCGCTTTTGGTAATTTGGTTGATGGTTTTCATAATTTCTATTTTTAAGTTGTTTGTAATCTAAGCTATTATGCGATACAAATATACATGATTTTACAGGTACTATGCAATACATGGTACTAAAAATTATACTTATTTTTTGTAATTAATTGATAATCAATAAGGATATTTTCATTCGAGAAATTTAAAATTAATATATTTGCCAAAATTTAAGGCTTAAATGCACAATTGGACGGCGGATTTGAACGCTCTATTTTCTTTAAACGGGCTGATTGGCCTGCTCACGTTATCGGTTCTTGAGATCATTCTTGGCATTGACAACATCATATTTATATCCATCGCCGTAAACAAACTGCCGGTATCGCAGCAAAGCCGGGCCCGTACCATCGGTTTGGCTCTGGCACTCATGGTTCGTTCTGTACTATTGCTCTTTGTAGGTTGGATTGCTGGCCTTACCCAGCCATTTTTTCACATTGGTGCTTACGGCTTAAGTGGTAAGGGAATGATTTTGATTGGCGGGGGCATTTTTCTGCTTATAAAAACCTGGCAGGAAATAATGGAGAAAATAAATACCGATGAGGATGAGATTGAGTATAAAACAAAAGGTAAGAGCTCTTTTCAGGCCATTATTATTCAGATTATCGTTATTGATTTTGTATTCAGTTTCGACAGCATTCTGGCGGCTGTTGGCGTGAGCGGTGTTGTTCTTATCATGATCAGCGCGGTAGTAATTAGCATGATTTTGATGATGTTGTTTAGCGGGGGCGTGGCGGAGTTTATCAATAAAAACCAGGGAATAAAAATGATTGCCCTAGTGTTTTTATTAGCCATTGGTGCTATTTTGCTGGCCGAAGGCCTGATTGACAGTTACAATTTTAGTTTGCCCCATGAGCAGCACATTGAACTTAATAAAAACTATGCCTATGTGTCGCTGGGATTTGCCCTGCTTATAGAAGCCTTTAATATGAAAGAACGACGCGTGAAGCGCGAAAAAGATCTGAATCTGAAAAAGGAATAATTAATTTTCCTGATGGTTTCCAAAAACCGCTTGGGCTTCAGATGCCAGGTAAAACAACAGCAGGGGACTGGCTATAAAAAAATAGCGCCCGGTATTGGTGCCAAGCAATGCAGCAAAGCTTATGAGTATTATCTGCGCCAGTAAAAGCATTATTTTGATAAGGCCATTTTTGTTCAGGGGAAATGCCCGGTACTT
>CALMNJ010000279.1 GCA_937868675.1 uncultured Bacteroidota bacterium
TCGATCCGCGCGGGCTTGACGAAAGCAAGGCGCATTACCCCAGCGGACCTCTGATCAAAAAGGATATCAAGGCAAGACAGGGAATTGACAAGGAGGTTTCTAAAAAAATAATGAAGGATATTAAGGATAGTAAACTAAAAGTAACGGCTCAGATCATGGACGAGATCATCCGCGTGAGCGGAAAAAAAATTGACGACCTACAGGCCGTGATAGCCGTTTGCCGCAAAGGCAATTACGAAGTGCCACTGCAGTTTATTAATATGAAATAAATTAAACGCGGAACCATTGCTCAGATTGGTTTACGGAATCCAGAATAAGTATGATCATACGAAGTAAAGCACCATTGCGAATCGGCCTGGCGGGAGGAGGCACAGATGTGAGCCCGTATTCTGATCTTTATGGCGGAGCCATATTGAATGCCACGATTGACCTTTATGCCTATGCCTCTCTGGAACCGCTCAACAATGGAAAAATTGAATTTGTCATTGATGGCACCGGAAAAACATTAACCCTGGATACTGCCTCTGAGCTGCCTGTTCAATCCGGTTTTGAACTATTTGCCGGAGTGTATAACCGTATTGTAAAACAATTTAATACCGGTGCGCTTTCGTTCAGGCTCACGTCATACATTGAAGCACCTCAGGGCTCCGGGCTCGGAACATCGTCCACCATCGTGGTATCGCTGCTGGGGGCCTTTGTGGAATGGCTTCGTCTGCCGCTGGGTAAGTACGACATAGCCCACCTGGCCTATGACATAGAGCGCGTTGATTTGGGCATGTCAGGTGGAAAACAGGATCAATACGCGGCTACCTTCGGGGGAATTAATTTTCTTGAATTTTTGGCCCATGATAAGGTCATTGTAAATCCTCTGCAGCTTAAGCCCGAAATTATTCACGAGCTTGAGAACAACCTTCTGCTGTATTATACCTCCACCCAGCGCGTTTCTGCCGCCATTATTGACGAGCAGGTAAAAAACGTGAAGGAAAAAAACACCAGCAGCGTGGAAGCCATGCACCGGCTTAAGGAACAGGCCCTGCAAATGAAAGATGCTTTGCTGCGCGGTGAGCTCAGCAAAATTGGAGAAGTGCTGCACTTTGGCTGGCAAAACAAAAAACAGATGGCGCACAGCATCAGCAACGATTTCATTGATTCAATTTATCACACGGCCATGCAAAGCGGCGCCACAGGAGGTAAAATTTCCGGTGCCGGCGGAGGCGGTTTTATGTTTTTTTACTGCCCGGGTGTCAGCAAAATAAAAGTGGCAAGAGCCCTCGGGGCCCTGGGCGGCAACATGCAGATGTTTAAATTTACCCGCGATGGCCTCGTTGCCTGGACCGCCGAATGAGTTTTAATGAATTGTTTATTTTTTTGAAGCCCTTGATGACGGATTAATTCCCAACTTAACACCCTGAAAAATCAACAGACGGCTTTCAAAAGCAGTGATTAAATACAAACACATGACCCTTGATACAACAAACTTTAACCTTCCCGGCCAAACGGCTTATTATAAAGGCAAGGTGCGCGACGTGTACACCATTCAGAACAAATGGTTGGTAATGATTGCGAGCGACCGCATCAGTGCGTTTGATGTGGTGCTGCCGCGCGGCATTCCGTATAAAGGGCAGGTGCTCAATCAAATTGCGGCCCATTTCCTCGCTGCAACGCGGGATATTGTTCCCAACTGGCTCATCAGCTCTCCGCATCCCAATGTAAGTATCGGAAAAATGTGTGTACCCTTTAAGGTGGAAATGGTGGTGCGGGGTTATCTTGCCGGCCACGCGGCCCGCACCTACAAAAGTGGATTACGCACCCTGTGCGGCGTCACGCTTCCAGAAGGGCTCCGCGAAAACGACCAACTGCCGCAGCCAATTATTACCCCAACCACCAAAGCTTCCGAAGGACATGATGAGGACATCAGCAAAGAGGAAATTATTAAACAGGGGATAGTAAGCAGGGAGCATTACGAACAACTCGAACAATACACGCTGGCTCTTTATGCGCGCGGGCAGGAAATGGCCAATAAAATGGGACTGATTTTAGTTGACACCAAATATGAGTTTGGATTATACAACGGCAAAATATGCCTCATGGATGAAATACACACGCCCGATTCGTCGCGTTATTTTTATTTGGAGGGGTATGATGAAAGGCAAAGAGCCGGTCAGGAACAAAAGCAACTGAGCAAGGAGTTTGTGCGGCAATGGCTTATAGCCAATGGTTTTCAGGGCAGGGAAGGACAGGTAGTGCCGGCCATGAGCGATGAGTGGGTAAATGAAATCAGCGCCCGCTACATTGAGCTGTTTGAGAAGGTAACCGGCAAGTCGTTCGAAAAGGGCTCATACAGTGATATTCTGCCCGATGTTGAGTCGGCGATTGTTCATGCTCTTGAGCATACGCCAGCCCCTTAATTCTTCCCTTTTGTTTTCAGCCACTCATCAAGCACGCTTCCCGGTTTTATCCAGGCTTTGATTTCATCAAACGAAAGAAAGAGTTCTTGTCCGCCCGAAGCATAGGAGGCAATCTCATATTTATCGTAATCAAAGGTGAGACCCGCAGGTGAGATCGCAAAATCGTTGTTGAGCTTAAACTCGCCTGGTTCAAAAAACCAGCTTTCTTCTGGGTACAGACTGTTCAGTTTTTTTTCGGCAAATGGGTTCAGCACGTTTTCAAAACCTGGTTTCAGGATATCGGCAAGCAGGATAATCTTGCCATTGCGGGTATCAAAATTAAGTACGTGGCAGGCTGAGTTAGGATGGGCCGCACCATACCCATAGGAATACCAGCATACGCCCACACCAAAAATCATGTTGTCATTGAAATTAAGCGACACATTAATGCTTTCTTCAAAGCCACCGTCGCCGGCACTATCCACCCGGCTCAAAAATGCGCGCAAAATTTCGGATGTATCCTGTCTGTGTTTGTCTTCGCACACATCCTTCAGTATATACAGGTTTATTTTATCCGAAATGCGTTGGTCTTTTAATTTTACTTTTAATAAATCAAGCTCGAGCTTGGTACATGCCGTGTCCGAATCCCATTGCAGACTATCCGGTGGCAGTTTTTTCATTTTTTCCGCATGTTCGCAGTTTTTTCGTTCAAAATGCAGATTACTGCATTCGGCAATGTCCTCCATGGCTGTTATCAGATAAAACTTGAGGGCTTTGTTTTTGCGTTTGTCAGTCCATTCACCTTTGAGGCTATCCGAATCAACAAAAATACCGTTGAAGGATTCAACCACCGCGCCTTCGTCATTTCTTACCATCAGGTAAAATTTATTTTCCGGCTGCATTTTTCCTTCAAGTTGTAATGGCATACCGATTTTGTTGTAGTAATAGGAACCTGTAAACATCGAATCGGTGGCGGTAAGGTCAAGGGTAATGGCATACTCACCAATCCTGCCTTCAAAGTGTTTGTAAAAGGACGCTGGTGGCGCTGTGGCGTTCTTATTTTCTGACGCTGTCTTTTCACGTGTGCAGTTATGAAAAAACAAAACGCATGTTGCAAGCCATAATATGGAACAACGTAATGTCATTTTATTTTCTTTTTACCGGTATCCAGAAATCCTCTTCCGAGTCTTCAGTGTCCCCTTTGTATTTATCTCCCATCACCGCAAGATGGGGCCGCTCATCGGGCATGTATTCAGAGGCTGGCAACCAGCTCATGAAAATGTATTGTAGCAGGGCCCTACCTTGCGCGTAGTTTCCTCTGGAATGAAAAACAGCATAAAGCCCCTGCGGAATGATGAGGGTTTCAAGCCCTTCGGGCAT
>CALMNJ010000280.1 GCA_937868675.1 uncultured Bacteroidota bacterium
AATTGTTCCTGTCTTGCCAGTTTAATATGTTTATCGGGCGAAACATCCACCCGGCTAATGCCGGAGATGAATAAGATTGAGAAGACGGTTATAAATATAGCCTGTCTTAGCATGATTGAAATAGTAATTACTCTTTAATGACTTTGAAAACCTTCTGAGTTTGCGTGTTACCAAGTTTTAGAAAATAAATTCCCGGTGAAAATCCATTCATATCTATCTCAGTAAAACCACCAGAATAAGTGCCCTGATAGAGTTCTCTTCCAAGATTGTCAGTTAACTGTAAACGCACCTGCATACCTTCAAAGGATTCACTTTCTATTTTAAGAATCTCCTTTACAGGGTTGGGGTATATCTTAATATCTCCAAACTCAAAATACTCATTCAATCCAACATTTTTAATAGTAATGTTAGCGGGAGTACCGCAAGTGTAAGAGCTTACACCGTTGTATCGGGAGAACCCGTTCATGGTATCATTTGCGAAATGATCGTAATAGCCGTAACTGTATATTTTATTTTTAAAATAGGCTAAACCGTGTACCGTTCCGTCTGTGTTAGGGCCAATAAGGCACCATTTCTGCCCATCAAATTTTGCCATTCCCGTTATTTTAGTCTTGGCAGAATTGGAATTACTTAACCCGTCAATTTTATCAATATTTCCCGTAATGTAAATTTCCCCGTTAATTTTATTCACGCTATACACAGTTTCCCAGCTTGTATCGTAAACTCCAGAGCCGAAGCCATACCAATTCACTCCATCAAATGCAGCCAGCCCTTTGCAGTTAGTCCCTGCAATGTTATCGAAACGGCCATAAACCCACATCAACGTATCAATCGTTTTTATACCGAATATCGCTTTACCGGGATCGCCCGCAGCGCCAATCCACGGAATCCATTTTGTTCCATCTGAGTAAAATAATAAGGCGGACGAGGTGTTATTATTGAGTTGCCCGTATTTGTAATAACGTCCCTTTAAATAGGCCATTCCCTGAAGTGATTCCTCAGGTTGCAATTGCTCTGGGATACTCGTCCAGGTGGAGCCATTAAATCGCGCTCCGTAATTCATTTTAACACCCTGAATAGTATCCGGGCCAATCATGATAAGCTCATCATTAACGATGCCACAAAATTTAACGTCGTTATTAACCTGAAAATTAATGTTATCCCAACTCGTGCCGTTCCATCTTGCAAGATAGGGGCTATAAACACTTCCTGCGGTTTCAAAGTACCCTGAAACATATAGTTTGTTTTTGTACATTGCTAATTCAGTTACTAACGAAGCAGCAAATCCGGGGTAGTTTTTGTCAATGCCACCTTGTAATGTGTCGAAGTTGGTACCATCAAAACTGATAACGCCGTGAGTTGTGTAAGTATTAATCCCGGTAAAAAGGCCCCCTAAATACAGTTTATTGTTTACGCTATCAACGACACTGCAAAAAAAGTGCGAGTAGCCATTAAAAGGCGTTGAGTTACTCAAATTAGTCCAAACCTGCCCCCGCACAGGGCGGGAGCAGGTAAGAATTATAATGAGAATAATTAAACGCTTTAACATCAGTTCTTAATGAGTTTGAACGTGGCCTTCGCCTCGTTATTGCTACTTAATGTGTGCTATTCTTTAATGATTTTGAAATCCTTCTGAGATTGTGTGTTACCAAGTTTAAGAAAATAAATTCCAGTAGGAAGCCTGCTCATGTCTATTTCGTTTTGCGAACGGTCTAAATAAACAGAGCTTATATATTGGCCGAGATTATTATACAACGAAAGATTTAAGCCATTAATATCTAAATCGCCTGTTTCAATTGTAATTTTATTATTTGTCGGGTTGGGAAATATCTTAACATTCTGCAATTCGTTTTCGCCTAATCCAACATTAAGGCAGTTTAGGGATTCTTCAAAATTTGAAACAACACCTATCCCATTTACTCTAATCTTATTAAGATAAGGAAAATTGCCACCTATCACCAAACTATCTCCCATAAATTCCAATGCGGAGATGTCCCTTCCATCATTATCAAGATTGGTTAATGTGCTTTTTAATGCGGTCATTGCACATTGTTGCTTATCTGCTAAGGAAATTAGCAGGTAAGCTGGATAAGGCCCGTAATTATAAATATAACCAAAGGCGTACACTTTGTTTTTATGCCTTGTAAGTGAAATTACCGCTCCATTTTCAGGGTCGAACTGATTAATTTCAATAAAGTTTGTTCCATCCCATGCGACGAGGTTTTTACCCGGAACCGCACCTGTACGACTAAAAGTTCCACCAATATATAAGTAGTTGGCGGATGATTCCATTGTATTTACCATTGCAATTCCGCCCTGTTGAATACCTTGCCCTACATTTACCCATTGAGTACCATTGAACTTAGCTATGTTCCTTGTCACACCCATAGAATCATCCCAAGCACCTCCAACATAAATTTCATTTTTGTAATACGCTAAGGAAAATACATGCGCCGGTGAATTACTACCGAAATACTTTTGCAAATCACCGACAGGTTGCCAATTAATTCCATCAAATTTCGCAACAAAATTGCAATCAATATTTCCAAACTTTGTAAATAAACCACAAGCATATAAATCCCCATTAATCACTTTCATATCATGTATTGCCCCGTTGGGATGTTGGTTTGTTGGCAAATCCCAACTTGTGCCATTCCACACACCCAATATGCCCTGATAGTTACGATTCACATATGAAATGGCACCCACTACATAAATTTTATTTTGATAGCGGGTTATTTTCCATGCCCAATTTTGATCTTGAGTTGAAGAATCTGCAAAGGCATTAGGGTTTTGCGACAAACCGCCTCTCAGGCTATCCCATTTTATGCCGTTCCAAACCGCTATGCCCCAAACCTTTTTATTGTCCATTAAAACAAACTGTCCCCCCGCGTATAGTTTTTTATCAATAGTATCATAAAACAGACAACGAATAGGCATTTGGCTGTTATTACCACCGCCCAGTTTTCCGTAAGTAAAGGCTTGCCCCCTTAAAACTAAGGGAGCAAGCCATATTAGTATTTTAAGAAACAGTTTCATTAGTTTACAATAAACTTGATCGTTTGCTGTTTATTGCCTTCACCGAGTGTTAAAAAGTAGACCCCTTTCGGTAGCTGGCCTGAATCAATTTCATAATCTCCCTCTCTGATTAAGTTACCCGATTTTTGGTATATAACCTGTCCTAAAAGATTACTAATTATCATAGTTGCACCAGTATTATGGCTTTCCTTTGTCCTTACAGTAAATATACCAGTATTCGGGTTTGGAAACTAGGTAATATT
>CALMNJ010000281.1 GCA_937868675.1 uncultured Bacteroidota bacterium
TCGCCTGGAAGTTAACGGGCGGCACCGCCACCCTGCTGGAATGGGATAACCACATCCCGGATTTTGATGCCTATCATGCCGAATTGCTGAAGGCACGCCACTTTATGGACGGCCTTGGTGACGCAGAAAGTGATGATGCAGTTGCAGTATCCGAAGCTGCCGTATCGAATCCGGTTAATTTTATGGTGCCCGAAATTATTACCGCTCCCGCAACACATGCTTAAGGCATTGCGGAATGCAACATTTGAGGTTGACAAAAAAATTGGAACCAAAAACCGATAGCGAATCACTGGCACATGTGCAAACCTGGCTACAGCACATGCTGCTGAGTCCCTTTGCACCTGCTCCCGAAGAGCCGGTGGAGCGGCATATAAAAGCCGGGCCCCGGCTGGCCGCACGCCGCCATTTGCAGATTTACAGGCAAAGTTACATTGCCCGCCTGCGCGAGTGCATGAAAAAACAATTTGCCTGCCTGGCCTACACGTTGGGAAACGAACTCTTCGAAAATTTTGCGGATGAGTATTTGTCGAAGCATCCATCAAACAGTTATTCACTAAACACGCTCGGTATTAATTTTGCTGCTTACCTGCAGGCTAACCGGCCCGACGCATCCGAAGCAGAGAAAGAAGACTGGCCCGATTTTATGATTGATCTGGCGGAGTTTGAATATGCGCTGGCACAACTGTTCGATGAAGCTGGTCCCGAAAATGGCGCGTTAATTGTGCGGGCATTTAAGCACCGGTTTAATATTGCAGGTTATTATCTTGCCTTTTCGAACGGGCAAAACCCGGATATGTGCCTGCCGCAAACCAGCTACTGCAAAGTAATCCGCGAAAATTACCGGCTGGCGATTTATGAAATTACGGAATCAGAATACAAAATAGTTCAGGGTTATTCTTAATTCGATTCAGCATCGTAAAATCCTAGATTTTACTCAAGAGATGTCTGTCTGGCAGAGATGCGGAAGAATGGCAGAAAAATAATTCTTGAGATTGCTCCAATTAAACAACTCCGCCAAAGTTCGATTACTGATTAGCAGTGCTTTATAAATCTTAACAAAAAAAAGCACATTGTTTCATAAATCAATCGTATTTTTGCGATAAATAAAATCATGGGCCTTTCAAAAACAGAAGAGTTTACCGTAAAGCAAAACAAAATTGCCCGCTACATGAAGGCCCTTGGTCACCCCGCCCGCATTGCCATACTGGAAATGCTCATTAAAAAACAAGCCTGTATTTGCGGCGACATTGTGGACGAGTTGCCCCTGTCGCAGAGCACCGTATCGCAACATCTGCGCGAACTTAAAGAGGCCGGTCTTATTAAAGGCGATATTGAGGGCGTGAAAGTGTGTTACTGCGTGGATGAGAAGGAATGGGAAAACGCTAAAAACTACATCGGTTCATTTTTAGCTTCGTACACCAACAAAACCAAATGCTGTTGATGAAGATACTGCCACTCTCCGAAACGCATTACCCCGAAGTAAGCCGCATATACCTGGAAGGTATAAGCACCGGGCAGGCCACTTTTGAAACCAGCGCTCCCGGCTGGGAGGTGTGGAATGAAGGACACCTTGCACACAGCCGTTTTGTGGCGATGGACGACAACACTGTTGCCGGCTGGGCTGCCCTGTCGGGCGTGAGCGGGCGATGCGTGTATGCAGGCGTGGCCGAAGTTAGCGTTTACATTGCAGAGAATTATCGCCATAAAGGTATTGGCAATCGTTTGCTTGATGAACTGATACATAGTAGCGAGGCCTTTGGTATATGGACATTGCAATCGGGTATCTTTCCTGAAAACGAAGCCAGTTTGCGGCTACATGAAAAAAACGGCTTTCGCATGATCGGCCGCCGCGAACGCATTGGCAAAATGAATCAAATGTGGCGCGACACACTGCTGCTTGAAAGGAGAAGCAAAACAACAGGCATTAACTAAAAAAATTTAATCATAATCATCGGTAAATAACGATATAATAAAAAAACAAGTAGTATGAAACTATCAGAATTTAAAACACACCTTAGCGGCATTTCGGAATTAAATTTTATTTTACCAAACGGAACCAGGGTGCCAAACCATTTTCATGTAACCGAAGTGGGCCAGATTCGCAAACATTTTATTGATTGCGGCGGCACCGTGCGCAACGAAACATTGGTGAGCTTTCAGTTGTGGGAAGCCGGCGATTTTGACCATCGCCTGGCGCCACAAAAACTAAAAAACATTATTGCGCTGAGCGAAAACAAACTGGGGCTTGAAGATGCCGAGATTGAAGTGGAATACCAAAGCGACACCATTGGCAAATACGGTATGGCGTTTAATGGCAGCGATTTTGAGCTGGTACCGAAACACACCAATTGTCTGGCAAGCGATTCGTGCGGCATACCACCCGAAAAACTAAAAGTGAATTTAGCTGAGCTCGGAACACAGGCAAAAGCATGTTGCACGCCAGGCAGCGGATGCTGTTAATCAAGCCGCATGTTTACCTCCATTAAAACATATTGCGACGAACTGGTAAACCAGTTTGATACAATACCCGCCGGGCGGAAAATTTTGCTCAGTAAGCTCTCGGACTACATCGCTCAAAAAATACAACACCATGAGGAAGTGAATTTGGTTTACATCTGTACGCATAATTCGAGGCGAAGTCATTTTGGGGAGTTATGGGCCAAAGTAGCCAGCACGTATTTCAATATCCCCCGGGTGCGTACTTTTTCGGGGGGTACCGAAGCAACAGCCTTCAACCCAAATGCCATCCGGGCCCTGGAGCATATTGGTTTTAAAATAAAACAGGTTCGCGGCGGCGCAAACCCGGTTTATGAAGTGCAATACAGTTCAGGCGAGCCGCCCATCGTTTGTTTTTCGAAGGCGTATAACAACG
>CALMNJ010000282.1 GCA_937868675.1 uncultured Bacteroidota bacterium
ACCAACGAACAGGAAGACAAAGATCTTTTTCTAAATATCATAAACCGGGGTTATCTCCGCATAAACGACATTCTCACAGAGTTGTTACAATCATCAAGTATCGTTGAACTTAAACCCGAACTGGCCGATCTGAAAGACCTAATTAATGAGGTTCTTGAAAAAAATTCAGACAGGATTAGTCTTGGCAACGTTGAACTACTCACCAATTATCCAGACTTCCCGGTAGTTAAACCAATTGACCGCGAAAAATTTGCCCTGGCCATTACCAACCTGGTTGTAAATGCCGTTGAAGCAATGGACATGAATGCTGCGGAAAAAATTCTAAGTGTTAGTCTTCATAAAACGCTCGACCAAACTGTCATTCAGATAAAAGACAACGGAAAAGGTATTGGCACCGATGAGATGAAACGGCTTTTTGAGCCTTATTATACAACCAAAAAGTCAGGCATGGGGCTTGGCCTGGTTTCCACCCTTAATATTATTAAATCGCACAAGGCCATTATTGAAGTTGACTCCCGACCCAAATCAGGTAGCGCTTTCAGGATTATTTTTTCGGAATAAACTCCTAAAAAATAAAAAGCCCGGAGCTTGAAAACTCCGGGCCTGGTATGGTTGGTCAAGTAGATTATTATTTAAGCGAAGCCACCCTTTTTGCCAGTTTAGACTTAAGGTTACCTGCCTTGTTTTTGTGAATCACATTTTTCTTTGCGAGCTTATCGAGCATACTCGATACTTTCGGGAGCAATTCCTGAGCTTCTTTCTTGGCAGTGGTGGTACGAAGTTTTTTCACCGCCGTGCGGGTGGTCTTTGCATAATACCTGTTCTCAGTGCGTTTTGCATCGTTGGAGCGGATTCTTTTAATTGCCGACTTATGATTTGCCATTACTTTCTTCTTTTAAAATCCCATTTTTGGGAAGGCAAATATACGCTTTTTTTTAAATAAGCAAGTGTTAAAAACAAAATGAGGGCTCACCTTCAATTTGGGCTATTTTTGTGATACATGAAGCGGTTTACGGCCCTAATCATACTCTCGGGCATACTTCAGGGTATGCTTCCGGCACAAACCGGCCTGCCGGCCAAAAATCTGGTACCCAACGCCGGTTTTGAAAACTTCCGTAAAAAATCGAACGATATCCGGCGGGCTATCCCCTGGCGGCCCATTGAGACAATTGATTATTACCACAATCCCCTAAGCAACGACACCACCGCCGACAAAGGGGCCCACAGCGGAAATTGCTATGCAGGATTCAGGTTCCGTAAAAAATATAAGGAGTTTTTGCAGGTAAAGCTGGCCGAATCGCTCCACCGGGGCACCGTTTACGAGTTTACCATGTACGCCCGTCTGGCCTGGTGGAGTAACTGCAGCCTGGGTTCGTTCGGAGCCCTGTTTACCAAAGGGGGCTACAGGGGCCAGTACGATGCGGTAAAAAACAGCATGGTAGATACCGTTTGTAAAAGCGGCGGACTCAAAAATGGCACGCGCTGGTTTATTATTAAAGGCTATTACAAGGCGGATGGCGGAGAAAAATACATGACCATTGGCAATTTTTCTCCGAAAATAAAAAAAGACATGCATCGCTTTGGTTTTGAATGGTACAAGCCAAAAGAAGCTTATTATTTTGTAGACGATATAAGGCTTGCAAAAGCCCCACAGTTTGAGGAAAAGGTGGAGGTTGAGATCGTTGGGTCTTCGCCGCAGAAATCAGATGAGGATTCTACCTTACAGGTAAAAGCCAACATCCAGGTTGGCGAAAAAGTTAGCCTCAATAACATCTTTTTTGAAGATGGGCGCTACTACCTTTTGCCCGAATCGTATATTGAATTAAACAAGCTGGCCAGATACCTTATCCGGAATCCTGACATTGTTATCCGGATAAACGGACACAGTGATAATAAAGGGCTTAAACTAAAAAACCAACGCATAAGCGAGCTGCGCGCCCGCGAGGTGTTTGAATACCTCATTAAAAAGGGCGTTCAGAATAAAATGTATTTTAAAGGCTACGGTGGTTCTCAACCTGTTGCCGATAATACAACCGATAGCGGAAGGGCCAAAAACCGCAGGGTAGAATTTGAGATCATCAAAAAATAAGGTATTATTGATTTATTTTACCAGGAAACTGAGAGCGCAACAAACTCAGTCCGCATAAAACCAACCGTGATATGAATCTGATACAAAAAGACGACCCAAAAATAGTTCGCGCCTGGACTTTTTACGACTGGGCCAACTCGGTTTATCCGCTCATCATCAGCTCGGCTATTTTTCCTATCATGTATGAAAAAACCACAAGCATAAAAAAAGACGGCGTCACGGTGTATGATACCGTATCATTTTTCGGGTTCGAGTTCAAGAACACCGAGTTTTACGCCTACCTTGTTTCGCTTTCGTACATTGTCGTGGCATTGGTTACCCCAATTTTGTCGGGCATTGCCGACTCAACCGGCAATAAGAAGCGCTTTTTTCAGTTCTTTTGTTTTCTGGGCGCAGGATCAAGCATGCTGCTGTATTTTTTTCACCCGAATAACGGCGGCAACGATTTCACTCCGTATCACCTCGGCACAACCATTTTGCCGCTCTTCTTTGCTAGTATCGGTTACTGGGGCAGCCTTGTTTATTATAACGGCTACCTGCCAGAAATTGCTGAACCTGCTAATCACGACCGGATCAGCGCCCGCGGTTTTTCCATGGGCTATTTTGGAAGTGCCATGCTCCTGATCCTCATTCTTGTGCTAACACAATTCACTAAAATATTGCCAATAAAATGGGCGTTTCCAATGGTGGGCGCCTGGTGGATTGGCTTCGCCTTCATTACTTTTAAAGCATTACCCAACAACGTTTACAACCACCCAAGACCCGAAGGAGGCACCTTTAAAAAAGGCTACGAAGAGCTTGCCAAGGTTTGGGCGGACATCAAAACTCGCATTCAGTTGCGCCGGTATCTTGCCAGCTATTTTATGTTTAATATGGCTGTGCAAACGGTTATGATAATGGCTACAGCATTTGCTAATAAAGAAGTTCGTCACATTCAAACGCAGGACCTTATTGTAAGCATTCTTATCATTCAGTTTCTGGGGATACTGGGAGCCTTCGTTTTCTCGAAAAGCTCGACACGTATTGGCAATATTCGTACGCTGAGTATAGCCATTTTGATTTGGATTGCCCTGTGCGTTTATGTTTATATGTTGGTTTACGAACCATGGCAGTTTTACATAGCCGCAGCGGTAGTTGGGTTAGTGATGGGTGGTATTCAGGCTATAGCCCGCTCCACTTATTCCAAAATGCTGCCCGAAACCGAAGACCACGCCACGTATTTCAGTTTCTTCGATGTGTCGGAGAAAATAGGATTGGCTCTTGGTACCTTTACATTCGGCCTCATCGAAGGTATCGCCAATATACGCACCTCCGTCCTGGCCCTTGTGGTTTTTTTTGTACTTGGTTTCATTTTGTTGCAATTTGTTCCAAAAAACATTTCTCAGTTGCCAAAAGTGGAAAACAGTTAAGATATGTGAACCATGTAAGGGTTTCCTGGTTCGGCCGTCTCAAGTATTAAGATCGGAAGAGCGTCGT
>CALMNJ010000283.1 GCA_937868675.1 uncultured Bacteroidota bacterium
TATCACCCCCATTACTATAAAATCAAAACTCTCCGGCTCCTGCATTCCGGTTTCCACATCAACAATCCCGATGTAAACATCCTCTTTTAGAACGAATAAGGTGTTCAGCGTTGCCAATGGATATTGTTTTTTTAGTTCCGTTTGCTCAAAGATGCCCTGAATAAAATCGGCATTCTCTGCCAGTTGCAGGCTTCCGTAAAGGTTCCGTAATAGGTAAGGCAGTGTGTCGTATGTATTCGGCACCGGAGCCCGATGCAGTTTGTTAAACCCTGTAGCGATACGCTCCGATTCATCGTCCGGTATTTTTTCACCCGTGTCAGCGTCATAGAGGCTGCTGTCTTCAAGAGACCTATTAAGTTCTCGTTCTTTGTTCTCTGCTTTTTTGTCTTTGTAGAAAAACATGTAATAAAACATCGGAACAACTATCCCGGCAGATATTATAAGGGCAGTAAGGTTTGACATGTTCCGGAAAATTACCAAATTAAATAAAGAACTCTTAATGGCGTGATAATTTACAAAGCAAAATCCTTATTCAACTAATTGCAAACTGAACGTAAGACCATTTTGCTTAAAAAGAAATTTTTATTCAAAGCACGCCAAAAAATTAATCATCTTTGCAGCGCTTTGTCAAACGCCTTAAAAGGACATATAGCGCTATTTGCCGCACAGGTTATTTATGCACTCAACTACTCCATTGCCAAAGGGCTGATGCCCGATTTTATTGGCCCCATGAGCATTGTGTTTTATCGTGTAACGGGTGCAGCCATTCTGTTCTGGATATTGTCCTTGTTCGTAAAAACCCAAAAGGTTGAACGCAGCGACCTGAAGCGTATGTTATGGCTGGCCGTGTTCGGCGTGGTAGTGAACCAGATTTTTTTTATTTACGGCCTCAGCAAAACAACGCCCATTAACTCGGCCATTATCATGATCTCAAACCCCATCATGGTATTTGTGTTTACGTTATTTATACTAAAAGAGCGCTTCACCCTGTCCAAGCTGGCAGGTTTAAGCATGGCCATTACCGGGGCGGTCCTTATTTTACGTTATAAAGGCAATTTTGAAGTTGGCAGCGATACCATTGCCGGCGATATAATGACGCTGATCAACTCGGCCTCCTGGGCCATTTTTATTGTGATGGTAAAACCCATCATGGAAAAATACAACACCGTTACCGCCATGCGCTGGATGTTTTTGTTTGGCGCTCTTTACATGATTCCAATCGGACTGCCCTTTGCACTCGACACCAACTTTTCGGCCTTTACCTCCACGGCATTCTTCGGACTGGGCTTTGTAATTATTGCCACCACCTTTATTGCCTATCTGCTAAATTTATTTGGCCTCGAAGTACTGAGTCCCAATACCGTAAGCGCTTATATTTACCTTCAGCCTTTTCTGGCCTCCATATTTGCCATGCTGGCCGGGCGCGATGAATTAACGCCCACCAAAGTATTTTCAGGAATTTTGATAATTTGCGGACTGTTTTTAGTGAATAAAAAATTTAAAGCATCAAACACATGATTCGATCAATGACCGGCTTCGGAAAAGCCACCCTTGAACTGGATGAAAAAACAATCCATGTCGAGATCCGTTCACTGAACAGCAAAGGCGCTGATATCAGCCTCCGCATGTCGTCGGGCCTCCGCAATTATGAACTTGAACTGCGCAACGAGATCAGCAAACAGCTCGAACGGGGCAAAATAGACCTTAGTATTTACGTCGAATCCAAGAAAGCAGAAACGCCTGCCGAAGTAAATATACCGCTTGCAAAAGCCTATTACGAACAGCTTAAAACGCTGGCAGCCGAACTAAACGAACCTGTTACCGATGGTATTGCACAAATACTGAAGATGCCCGATGTGCTGAAAAGCGAACGCAAAGAAACCGACGAGAACGAGTGGAAAAAAATAAAACAATGCGTGAACGAGGCCATTAAACAACTTCACGCATTCCGCGATAAAGAAGGCCAGTCGCTGCAGGATGATCTCAACGAACGGCTCGATAAAATTGAGGCCGGGCTTGAAACCGTAAAAAAACTCGACAGCGCCAGAGTAAATACCATCCGTGATCGCATAAAAAACAATCTTTCAGAAACCGTAGGGCTCGATAAAATTGACCACAACCGCTTTGAGCAGGAACTTATTTACTACATCGAAAAGCTGGATATAAACGAAGAAAAGGTACGACTCAAAACACACCTTGATTACTTCAGGGAAACCTGTAAAGAAAACTCGCCCGGCAGAAAGCTCAACTTTATTGGTCAGGAAATTGGCCGCGAGATAAATACGATTGGCAGCAAAGCCAACGATGCCGGCATTCAGAAAATTGTAGTTGGCATGAAGGATGAACTCGAAAAAATAAAAGAACAGGCCAATAACATTCTATAACCAAATCATAGCGGCCAGCCACTTCTAAGCAGCTTATCCGCACGTTTACGTTTGCCTCTCCCGCTCTTTTAATCTGTAAGGTCTTTTTTGTAGAAGGCTTTCCACACTTATTTTACTTTACCTCAAAGAGCTGCAAACCCACCTACAAAACTTGTGATGGGCCCCATGCGGCAGTAATTTTAATTAAAGCTTATGCGCCGCTTTATTCATATCCTTCTGTTGCCAGTAGCTAATTTCCTGCCCGCTTTACTGGAAGCACAGGAAAAATGGGGCTCTGCAAACAGCAACTACTTAAGCACGGCCAGTATTTTTTTAAATCCCTCCTCCTCCGTTGATTCCAAAACCTACATGCAACTCAATCTGGCCGGAGCCAATGCGTATGCCATGAACAATGTGGCGTACCTCCGCAATTTCTGGATCTACGATCTTAAACGTAACAGCGCCTACACGCCAACCATCGGCCTCAATTTGCAAAAGCTGCCAAAATTTGCCTACGCAAACGCAAGTGTTGACGGCCCAGCCTTTGTGATAAGCAAACGTAATTACGGCGCCGGCCTGTTCGTAAGGGCCCGCGGCGTGGCCGATGCGCGCGTGGGTTCGCTGGCCACCCTGGGTTCTTACCTGGTGCAGGAAGGAACAAACCGTTCTGACACCTACTTAAATTTTAAAAACACACGCGCTTCCGAAATGAGCTGGATGGAATACGGAGGCAATTTTGGACTGATGCTGAAGCGCGAACGGAACACGCTTATTTCGGGTGGCATTAATCTTCGCTACATCACCGGTGTGAATATGATGTATGGCCGTTTCAGCGAACTGAACGGGTATTACAACAACACCATGATTCACATTCAGGATATGGAGGCCGTTTACAAATACAACACCGCCGCATTTAATTCGGGCAGGGGCGCTGCCACCGACATTGGCTTTACCTACAAAAAAATGACCGAGCCGGTCAATAATTATTACGCCAACTCCACACGCTGCAACTGCCGTCAAATTGATTACGTGTACAAACTAGGTGTAACGCTGCGCGACATCGGTTACATCCGCTTCGATAAAAACGCCTACGCCGGCACGTCATCGGGCTCGGGCAATTTTTATACCGACCGCAACGACACCAGTTACGTCAGCGCCATTCAATCCTTTACCAACTCGCCGTCGTCGGCCCGGCCCTTTGTGGCATCGCTGCCTGCTTCGGCTGTTGTACAGTTCGATTACAATTTTTTAAATGGCATTTATTTAAATGTAACGGCCGTAAAAAACCTGGTGCCTAACAGCGTCACCGGCGTGCGGGCCAACGATGTACTCGCCATCAGTCCGCGTTTCGAGGTTCAGAATTTTGAAGTAAGCATGCCGCTTACGCTACAAAAATACATTTATCCCCAGCTTGGTCTGGCCATGCGCTACAGGGGTTTTGCATGGGGTGTGGATAACATGCTACCCTTTGTGATGTCGAAAAACACCTATGGTGCCGGCGTGTATTTTAACTGGACTATTTCGTTATTCAAAAATCCGGCCTGTAGTAAAAAACCAAAACGTGTGGATTTTTGTCCAACAAAAACGAAAGGATAAAGCGTTTATTTAATCGGATTTCCCGATGCATCAAACAGCAGATCGCGCGAGCGGAAGCCCTTTCGGATCGCCGCTTCATAAACCACAGATTGGTCGGCAGCGCGCACAATACGCGCGGCTTCCCTTATTTTGCGGCCTCCTGCGGCACGTTTTAGCGCTTCGATTACCGGTGCCGGAAGTTCGGTTGCTTTTATTTCGATTTCGGTTTCCTTTAGTGTACCATCCTTATCATACAAAGCAGAAACCTCTCCCCCATTCATCTTAAACTCTGCCTCATAAAGATTAGCGCCTTCCTGCGACCACTTTACCCCCGAAGCATTTGGAAAACTTTTTCTGAACGATTCCCTGAC
>CALMNJ010000284.1 GCA_937868675.1 uncultured Bacteroidota bacterium
CATTGCGCACAACATTAGTGCCGATGGTATAGGTTTCAGGGGAGGTGCAACCACCACCAATTACAGTGCGGTGCCCTGCACTGCTGCCAGCAATACAGTGTACATTGCCAACGATGGGCAGCAAGGCTATAAAGGAGAGGGCATTTACCGAACAAGCAGCTCCACGTTTGCCAACTGTCGCGGAAAAATACTGAACGGCGGGGGCGGGGGCAACAACCACAACGGCGGCGGCGGCGGCGGGGGCAATTACGAACAGGGCGGAACCGGTGGCATCGGGTGGAATAATTGTACCACCAATCCGGGCGGTGGCCTTGGAGGAATTTCTTTAAAAAATGTGATTTCGGCCAGGGTGTTTATGGGCGGCGGCGGCGGCGGCGGACAGCAAAACGACGGGCAGGGGAGCGCTGGTGGAAACGGTGGCGGCATTGTGTTGATTAAAGCCGACAGGCTCATTACCTCAGGTAGTTGCGGTTCAACACCAACCATTTCGGCAAACGGTCTCTCTTCGGTGAACAGCGGGCAGGACGGTGCCGGAGGTGGCGGTGCCGGTGGCGCGATGGTGTTTCAGGTAAACTCATATTCGGTGGTTAATACCTGTTCGGTTGTTATTTCGGTTAATGGGGGCAATGGGGCCAGCGCTATACACACGGATGTGCATGGCGGGGGCGGCGCGGGTGGCCAGGGTTATGTGGTTTTTTCTACCCCGACGCCTACCACCAACGTGCTGGTTACTGCCAATAACGGAACGCCCGGATGTAACAATAATTCATCACCAACCTGTACCAGCAGCGCGGACTCGGCTTCGGGCACAAATGGAGGTGGCATTCAGCCTAATAATGGCGGCACGTGCAGCAATTCCAACCTTTTAAGCAACCCCAGTTTCGAATACTCGGTAGTACCCAGCGTGGGCAATAACTTCCCAGGCACCAGCACCTGGGAAGGCTGGACCATTCCCTCGGGCGCTCAGTTTAACGTAATAAAAACAAACGGTACCACCTATTCGGGCGGACCAAACAATGCAAAGGACGGTACGCAATATATAGATATCAATTCCGCATCGGGCGATTTAGACCAGAAATTCAGGGTTCCCTGCACCTCCACACTTAATTTCAATGGCTGGTTCTCAAGTCGCGAGCAAAGCGGAAGCTATGCCAACTGGACAGCTTCCATCCAAATCGTAAACTCTACCGGCTCGGTGGTGGGGGTTTCCAACACGCGTAACTTTACAAATGCCGACGGTACAGAAGACCAGATATGGTACCAGATGACCGGCTCGGTGGTGGTAGCCGCCGGAGACTATACCTATAGGGCACGCCTGGGTGATTATTCAAATTTTGACAATGCATTTTTGTGCGCCAGCAGTTGTATTGTACTCCCCATCGAGCTGTTGGATTTTAACGCTGTTTATAATCCGGTAAACGGGTACGTGGACCTTGCGTGGCAAACAGCGTCCGAAAAAAACAGCTCCTATTTTACCGTTGAGCGTTCGGAGGATGGGGCCTACTGGAAACCTGTCAAAATTATGAAGGCAGCCGGCCGGAGTTTCACTCTCAAAAACTATTCCTGCACAGATAGTGTTGAGATAAGGCATGTTTTGTATTACCGGCTTAAACAAACCGACATAGACGGCTCGTCGGAATTTTTTAAAACAGTTTTTGTGTATCCCTACGCCAAAGATTTGGATTTGCTGGTGTTTACACTCGTAAAGACTCTATTAACCTTGAAGTTGGCGAATTTAACGTGAAGTGCAATAAGACAATCAGAAACCTTGAGCTGTACAACGCATACGGGCAATCCGTTTATTCAAATCCCGTAAATGTTGCCGAAACAACGCTTCACATAAATACGGAAGGCGTGTACTATCTAAGAGCAACGCTCGACGGGGGTGTGGTGTTCAAGAAACTGATTGTGCGCTGAAGGCCCTGTTTTTGAGCGCCTGTGCCTGAGATCAGTAAGAAAATCATATTACGGATTCATTAACGGGAATCAGGGGTAAGGGTGGCGGTTGAAAGGCAGGCTTGTTTTATTCCGGATTTTTGTGTGCTCCATAAGGATCTAAAATAATTTCTGCACCATTTACCCAAGCACACTTTGTAGTATTTACACATTCTCAAAAAACGTTACGGCAAATGACAATGATCAACTCTTTATCCATGTCAAATTCCTTACGAATGCCGGGGTGGTTTTTTCTGCACACTGTATTTGTGAATCGGCGGCTAAACAAAATCAGTTGTATTGGCACTTCATTAGTTGGTAAGTAATCTGGGCGGCATTCGGCAACAGCGATTGTGTTTTGTTCACAATTAATTTGCCATATTGTAAAGGAGAGGGCGCTCGGGCGGGTCTTCCGCTGTAGCCGGTTTGTAACGCCATAAGTGCCGCAGGGCAGGCGCGTGCGGGGTCTGCGTGCCGTGGCCCGCAGCCTCCGCCGCGCCGCGGCACTAAGGCTTTACGGCACCGGGCTGCCGCTTTTGTCCTTAAGCCAGCGTCCTTTTTAATCGTGTAAAACGGGCAGCTACCTTGTTTATACTCTCGCAAATAGCTCTTGCTTCCCCTAAGCGGCTAAAGTGTTTGAGGATTCCTTCTCGGTTTAAAAATGTTGCCATTATTATTGCTTATTTAAACTCCTCAAAAAAACTATAATCTATGTCGTAAACGGTTAATTACCCCTTTATCCAAATGAAACTCTTTGCGGTTGACGGGGTAGTTTTTGTGTTTTTTGAATTACTTAAACAATCTTCGTAAACAATTTTTCTTTTTTTAAATCATTCAGCACTTTGTCTGCTCCTTTTAATAATCCTTTTATATGTTCTAAATCATTTCCTTTTTCCCACACCTGCTTAAAGTTTTTCCGATCCCTGTATATTTTAATCGGACCTCCATGCCAATTCCAATATGTTTTGTAAAATTTATATCTGTATTCTTCGATTTGTTTTCCAAAACTTTCATGTAGCCTTTTTATTTGTTCTTCGGGATGAAGAAGTCTAATATTTAAGGTGTGGATAAAAGCCGTTTTAACATTTAATTCATTGAAGTATTTTCTTATATCAAGCTCAATATCTACGTTTTCAAAATAATTAGGGCAGTAAATTATTCTTTTTCCATTTTCATCTCTTTTTTGTGTGAATTTTTTATTCCCTAATAATTTGTTTAAATCGGCAATTAGGTCTATAACAATATCATCGTTGTTTTTAAGCAGATTAAATTTAAACCCATTTAACTTTACTTT
>CALMNJ010000285.1 GCA_937868675.1 uncultured Bacteroidota bacterium
GTAAGTGCTTTTTTTTGCAAGTATTTATTTGATTCGTAACTTAGTCCGGTCAGCGCCAGTCTTTTTTCTTCACTTAGAACAGAAACGCACCATGAAAAAAATTCTCCTGATTGAAGATGATAATGATATTCTCGAAAATGTGAGTGAATATCTTGAATTGTCCGGGTTTGAAGTAATAAAAGCCAAAGACGGTGCTGAGGGGGTTGAAGCTGCCTTTAACGACCCCCCCGATCTGGTACTCTGCGATATCATGATGCCTATACTGAATGGATATGGTGTTTTTTTCTCGCTTAGCAAAAACCCGCTCACAGCCGGAATTCCTTTCATTTTTTTAACCGCCAAAAGCCAGATCGCAGATAAAAAACTAGGGCTCGATTTGGGAGCTGATGATTACATAATAAAGCCATTTGATATGGATTTTTTGGTGGCTACCATAAACAACCGGCTTGAAAAATATAGCAATCTCCGGAAACTGATGGAGAACAACCTGCGCGATTATGTGTTTGAGCTCGAAAACATGCTCAACATGACCTCGCACAAGGTTAGGTCGCCACTATGTACCTGCATGGGATTAATTCAACTTCTGGAATCAGAAAAAATCAGGGGCATGAACTCTGACGACCTGAATAAAACCATACGTGGCATCAAGGACGGCATGGCTTCTCTTGACGGGCTGACTCATGAGTTAAATGACTTTATAAGCAATTTACGCACAAAAAAAATAATGAAACTGGGGGCCGGAAAGTACTGACCTCAAAAAATATTGATACTCTGCTATATTAAAACAGGATTACCACTTGTATAATCAAACATACCGTTTATTAAAAATCATAGGCCGGTACCTCTGATTTACACTACCAATTAAGGTTCCAGCCTTTTGTTTTAACAAATATCTGGTTGGTTTTGTGTTTCTTAATAGTAAATTTGTTCTGCTTAACAAAAAAACATAACTAACTTAATGTTCAGGTCATGAAAAAAAATTTACTGCTTTTTGCCGCAGCACTTGCGGGAACCACCATGCTGGCCCAAACCCCAAGGCTTTCTTTATATGAAGAGTTTACCGGCGAAACCTGCCCGCCATGTGCTTCCACAAATCCGGGTTTGAACGCTATATTGTCCTCCCCCACCAACACACCAAAAATAATTGCCATTAAATGGCAGGTTCCTATTCCTTCGGCGCCTAGTAATACATGGTCGCTTTACCAAACCGATAAGGCGGACATTGACTGGCGCTGGCGCAGCAGCAGTTATCCTGGCTACGGATATACCCCTGCTATCAATTCAGCTCCATCAAGCAAAATAGACGGACAGGAAGCCACCGTGTTTGGTGCCAGTTCAAGTCATCCGGCCAATCTGAATAACTCCGTAATTTCAAGCGCTCAGTCAGTCATGTCTCCTTTTGCCGTAACCATGACCCGTGACTGGGATGCTACCGGAAGCGCCGTGGTTGTAACGGTTAACATTCAGGCCAGCATGAACTATACTGCTACCGGAGCCCTTATGTTCCGTACCGTAATGGTTGAACGTTTGGTAACGTTCTCTGTTCAGTCGGGCACCAATGGTGAAAAAGTTTTTGAAGACCCTGCCATTGCTGCATTCCCAACTACTGTAAATAGCAGCGGAAAAGTAACCAGCATGGGTCAGTCTATTCCTACCGCCTGGACTAATGGCCAAACACACACCTTCACACTTAATTGCACAATACCTGCCTACGTTCGGAACAAAGCCGAGATAGCTATGGTTGGTTTTATACAGGATGATGGTAACCAAAAAGTAATGCAGGCAGTTAGGGCCGACAAAACACCGCTTACCAATGATGCGGTTGCTGTTTCTGCCAATGTAAACGCCACCTGTTCAAACACAATTTCGCCGAATTTAAATATCATGAATAATGGTGCCAACGCCATTACTGCCATGACCATTACACCTTATATTGACGGACTGGCCGGCACACCTTATACATGGAGTGGTAGCCTGGCTGCGAGTGCCTCTACCGTGCTCAACCTTGGTACTTTAAACACCCCCACCACGGCCGGTGCTCATACCTTCTCATACAACATCACTGCCATCAATGCTACCGATTTTAATCTGAAAAACAATTCAGCAAAAATTACCTACGTGGTTGCTTCCAGCTATCAGGGTTCGCCAGTTGCCGAAGGCTTCGTGGTGTCAGCTTTCCCACCTGCCGGCTTTACTGTAATTAACCCCAACAGCGGAACTGCCGCCTGGTCAAGGGTTTCAAACACCGGCGGTTATATGCTTACCAGCGATGCCGCTAAATATGATTTCTTCAACAACAGTGTGGTGGGCGATCAGGATGAGCTAATACTTCCTCCTATTGACCTGAGTGGTTCAAGCGCACCCGAACTGGATTTCGACATCGCTTATGCTCAACGCAACGCAAACAGCAACGACAAACTTGAAGTGTTTGTTTCGGATGACTGCGGTGCCAACTGGAGCAGTGTGTTTATGCAATCGGGTTCTGCACTCACCATTACCAATCCACAGGTTACTGCGTACACACCCAACACTACCAATGAGTGGCGTACCGAAATGGTAACCCTTACCGGTTACGCGAAACAAGTGCTGGTAAAATTTGTTACTACAAGCGATAACGGTAATAACCTTTATCTGGATAACATTAATCTTTATCAGTCTTCGCCTGCAACCGGCATTAAATCACAATTAAAGGAAAACGCAATAGTAGCGGTGTACCCAAATCCTGCCAGCGAGCAATTGAACGTACGTGTAAATGCTGACGGTCAGCAAAACGGAAGGATCAGCGTGATAAACAACCTGGGTCAGGTAATGATTGAAAAATCGGTATCGCTGAATGGTGGCGTAAACGTTGTGAAACTTGATCTTAATGGTTATAGCACTGGAGTTTACTCTGTAATTGTTAACACCAACAAGGGAACCGTAGTTAAAAAGGTAACCATAAATAAA
>CALMNJ010000286.1 GCA_937868675.1 uncultured Bacteroidota bacterium
TTTTTGAGGTTGTTGAGATATAAGTCGGCAATCACACCATTCAGTTTCGAAAGATTGATGTTATCAGGATATTTAGTGAGTGCCAGCCTGGCTTTGTTGTAATACAAAAGGGCCGAGTCAACCACGTTCAACTCGGTGTACATTACCCCAACATTAAATGCAAATTTATACATCAGCGTGTCAATATGCTGGCTGACGATAATTTTTTCAGCTTTAAAAAAATAACCTAAAGCTGCTCTGCGGTCTCTCAAAAAATAATACATACGCGCCACTTCTATGGTTGAAAATGCCATAAGAGGCCCGTCATTTTTGCTTTCTGCCAATTGCAGCAATTTTAGATTTATGTTAAGCGCCGCTGCATAATTGCCTTTAAGAAAATTCTGCCGAGACTGGTAATAAAGAGAGGTGTCGGTATTTTTCGACAGGGCGGGGCCCGAAAGCAACAATAACAAACAAATAAAACTAAAGTTAATACCGTGTTTTGGCAGCATAGATCAAAGTTATCAATATTTGAACATAGTCTGTTTTGTATAACCTGTTGACTCAAGGTGAGCACATTTGAAGTGATAAGTACCAGATGTGTGCAAACAAGGGTTGTTATCCGACCTAGTATAAATGCACTATTTCATGCCTTCGGTAATTAATGAATCTTTGACGTAATTAATTTATAAATGATGCCTATTATTTAAAACAAACAATCAAACATTATGAAAACACATTTGAAAACAATTTTTACGCTGGCATTGGGCCTGCTTTGTTTCCAGCATACTTATGCCGGAGCCACCGAGGATTTATGGAAAGCACTGAAAGGCGCTAACGACAAAGAGGCACTTGCCGCAATAAGTGCCGGTGCCGATGTAAATAACGTGGACGCCAGCGCAACCACTCCTTTGTGCCTCGCCGCCTGTTTTTCGGGACCACAGGTTATTAAGGCACTTATTGACGCCAAGGCAGGTGTTAATTATGTGCAGCCATCAAGTGGTTTCTCACCGCTGTGCAATGCCGCCAACTGGGGAAATACAGAGGCAGTAAGGATTTTATTAGCCGCCGGTGCCGACGCGAAAATAAAAGACAAACTTGGCAGGGATGTACTATCAATTGGTGTGGCAAGTGTTAGGCTTGAACTGGTAAAACTGCTGGTGGAAGCCGGTGCAGATCCTGCCTTGAAATTTAAATTTGTAGGTCAGGAACAATGTGCGTTGATGTTTTTAATTGCAGCTTACTCCCCGGCAGACAAAGTAAAAAACATTGCCACACAAAAAGTAACGGTAGAAAAAATGGGACTTACTTTTCCGGAGTGGCTCACTAACACTAAAGAAAGCGATTTGACACCACTCGGCGATATCGCAGCGTATTTATTAAGTAAGGGCGCCGACCCAAACCATAAAAATGGTGGTTGGGGGTGCATTCTCAATCAGGCAATGTCGTTTAAAAAGCCCGATATAGCAAAAGCCTTAGTGGAAGCAAAAGCAGATTTAACAGTGACCATGAGGGTGAAAGGAAAAGTAAGCGGTTTTGACGGAACCTCCCTGATGCTGGCCTCACTGTATGGCTACAACGATGTGGTGGAATTGATGTGCAAGGCCGGAGCCGACGTAAATGTAAAAGCCAAAGAACAGGACACAGAGGTAAGCAGTGATGCCAACTATACCTATTATAAAACTACCCGTAAATGGAACACAGCTTTATCTCTGGCGTTAGATAACGATCATCCTGATACTGCTGAAATACTTAGAAAGTACAACGCTAAAGAACCTAAATAGAAGCAATCTTTCATCTTAGCTTTTGTAATCTCTTTGCAACAAAGCTAAGCTGGTTAAACAAAAGGGGGCAGGACGATAGAACGTTCTGCCCCTTTTGTGATGCTATTCCTTTGCCTAATAACACAAAGCCCTTTTAGGTATCCGTTTATTTATTATCTTCGGTAAACCAAACCAAATCTTGAAAAAAACTCTCCGCATATTTTTGCTCGTATTTGTATTGCTTAAAATGCAGGTGGTTGCTCAAAACGAGGCCTCAAAATGGTATTTTGGCCCCGGCGGTATGGTGGATTTTATGTTTAATCCGCCCGTTATTAGCCCTGCAAGCCCAAGTAATACAGCCTACACGAGCCATTCCTCAATTGCCGGCGCAAACGGCAACCTGATTCTGCATAGTAATGGTTTAAACATATACAATTCCTCACACACCGTAATACCGAATGGCTCGGGTTTGATTGGCCAGAATGGTAATTCTTCTCCCGTGCTCTTTGTTCCAAATCCTGGCAACGCCAGCCAATTTTATGTGTTTAACATTGCCTATTCCGGTGCTGTTACCACAAGTGTTGAAGGGCTTTATTACTCGCTGGTAGATATGAGTCTTGCGGCCGGCCAGGGCTCAGTTGTGGCAAAAAATATTCCTGTTTATTTGGGGCCTACGGGCGCAGGTCTTGCCGCCGTGAGGCAATGCAATGGCACCGATTACTGGGTGATGATACGCGACCGCAACCCCACGAATACCACGCTGTGGAACGGCATTTCTAAATTCTACGCCTTTAACCTTAATAGCGCTGGTGTAAATTCCGTTGCCGCTGTTTCAACCTTCACGTATGCCAACACCGTTCAGTATTCGCAGGTTTTCAGGGGAACACAGCTAAAGTTCTCCCCCAATGGAAAATACCTTGCCTGCTCCCTGTATTCTTTTATCGGACCATATAGCAGTAGCATTGGCACATTTGAGCTTTACGACTTCAATAATTTCACCGGGCTGCTTAGCAATCAGAATAAGTTGTACACCGGGCCCAGCGTTGCACCCAGTAATAGTTCAGCGCCCAATGCCGATGCCATGGGAATTGAGTTTTCCCCCGACGCTTCGAAAATTTATGGCTCTCTGTCAAATAATTATTATTACCCAAACGGCAGTGTTTTGGAATGGGATCTTTGTAACGGCAACACCCCGACCTTAAACGCCACGCAGGTTTCGGTCGGTAATCCGCCTCCGAGCTCGCCCACAAACTCTGTTAATGGTTTAGGCCAGATGCAGCTTGCTCCCGATGGGAAAATATACATTGCTCCCTATCAGATCGGTGCGCCCTATCAGCTCTCGGTAATAAACAATCCAAATGCTTACGGTGCAGCAGCGGGGTTTAGCCTTGCCTCGTTTAGCATTAATCCCGGCAGTGTGGGATATTATTTGCCAAAATTTTCAAGTCATTTGTTTTTTCTTGCCGGTTCCGTTCCCGCTTTCAGCACATCGGCGCAAAGCTCCACCCTGGGTTGCCAGGTGCTGCAGTTTCAGTCGCCCTATACCATTGGGTCTGTTACAGGTAATTGCCCGGCCAACACCCGCACCCTTCAGAGCCTGCAATGGGATTTTGGGGAGCCATCTTCCGGTACATTAAATGTGAGTAATGCTTCAAGCCCCAGCCACACCTATTCGGCGGTGGGGATCTATACCGTAAAACTTACCATGGATTTTGGCTGCGGCGCAGGCACGATTACCAAAACCCAAACGGTAAACGTGGTTAACCCGGCCTTTGGCAGCCTGGCGCACACAAGCAGCCTTACCTGCTTTGGAGTGAATACGGGTACTGCTGCTTACATTAATGCGCAGAGCAGTGGTCTTACTTATTTCTGGAACAATGGCATCAGCACCTTTACAACACCCTCCATCAGCAACCTGGGTATTGGAAACTGGACTACCAGCGTAACTTACACGCCCAGCGGCTGCGTTTGGAATAACACCTTCACCATTATTCAACCACCGCCAATAACCGTTACGGTGAGTCCATCGGGCATTTGTCAAAACGGAACGGTAGCCGTTACCGGCACCGGCGGTGTAAGCCCGCTGCAAGTGCTGTGGTCGAACGGAAACACCGCTGCCACAGGGGCCAGCAGCCTGGTTGGCGTTAATACGGTTTCTATTACCGATATAAATACGTGCGTGGGCACCAGCACGTTTATGGTATGGGCCAATCCCGTTCTCACAGTGAGCAGCGCTTCCATTTGTTCGGGCAACCCGGCCACCCTGCAGGCCGCAGGCGCATTGGCCTACACCTGGATGCCCGGTTCAACCGCTACAGCCACGCTCATCGTGTCGCCATCAACCACCGGTTTTTTTGTTGTTAGCGGCGCTTCGGCACAGGGCTGCACCGCTTCGGCGCAGGCTACGGTGCAGGTAACGCAAACCCCAACGCTAAGCACCATGCTCGAAAGCAATTTTTGTACCGGAGCCGCCACTCTAAGCGCATCGGGTGCTGTAGGTTACATCTGGACACCCGGCCTTTTGACTGGTAATTTAATTACCGTGAACCCCACGCTTACAACCAGCTACACCGTAACGGGTGCCAACGGCAACTGCACCAGTTCGGCGGTAAGCATGGTAAGTGTTGGCATTGCGCCGCCACTGCTTATCTCGTCGGCGGCACCCAGCATTTGCGCAGCAGATTGTTTTAGTTTTTCTTTTTCGCCTTCGGATTTTAGCGTGCCCGATTTTAGTTGGGGCGATACGGCTGTTTCGGCGCCCGGTACCAATGCGCATTGCTACATGCAGCCCGGCACTTATACCATACATGCCATTGCCACTTACAGCAACGGTTGCAGGGCGCAAAGCGCAAACAGTTTAACTCTAAAGGTGGTGGCCAGACCCACGGCGGTGTTGTCGGCGCAGGGCGGTTCGGTGTTTTTGGTGAATAAGGAAGTGGTTTGGCGCAACGATTCTAAAAACGCCACGCGCTACACGCTCGATTTTGGAGATGGTACAACCCGCATAACGCAAAATGCAGGCGGAAACGTAACGCACCCGTATAGTTCGGCAGGTGTTTATTGCAGCACCTTGCGGGCGATAAACGATACCACGGGTTGCAGCGATGTTATTTATCAATGTGTTGAAATAAGTTGCCCGGCCGAGATACGATTGCCCAATGTGTTTACACCCAACGGCGACGGGGTAAACGATGTGTTCTTTTTTGAAACGGGTTGTATTAAATATCTGGAGTGTACCATTTTTGATCGCTGGAGCAATCTGGTGTATCATTGGACCGGAACCGATGGATTTTGGGACGGACATTCGGTATTAAACAAAGCCTCGTCGGATGGGGTGTATTTTTATACCCTTAAATACGTTGACGAAAGCGATAACATGGTACAAAAGCCCGGTACGGTGCTTATTATTAGATAGCAGGGCAGGGCACAGGGCTTTAAAGTTTTTTGCGCTGCTTAATATCATTT
>CALMNJ010000287.1 GCA_937868675.1 uncultured Bacteroidota bacterium
CGGTTACTTCCTGCATAAATATCCTCACCCCCGCACCATTTATCTTCCCAGCTTTCACGCTGCCGAAAAAGTGAACAGCCTTACCGGCACCGGTCCGTATATTCTGTTTCATGGTAACCTGGGAATATCTGAAAATTATGAAGCCGCCCTTTGGCTCATTAGCAACGTGTTCTCTAAAATACACAACCATACACTTATTGCAGGTTTAAATCCACCTGGTTTTCTGAAAACAGAAGTTGCCAAACACACCAACATAAAGCTTATTGAAAACCCTTCGCAGGACGAAATGAATGGCCTGATTCAAAAAGCGCACATCCACGTTTTGTTTACCCCGCAGCCAACCGGGCTTAAACTAAAGCTGCTGAATGTGCTTTTTGCTGGCCGCTTTATCGTTTGCAACAGCCACATGCTTTCGGGCACAGGCCTGGTGCAAAACAACGGTCTTAAAATTGCCGATACCGCCGAACAATACATAAGCCTCATCAATTCACTTTCAGACACGCCCTTTTCAGAATCTGAAATTATTTCGCGCGAAGCCAGTTGTGCCGCCTTCAGCAACCAGAACAATGCCGGCAGGCTGGTGGACGAAATTTTCGGAACCTCCTCCTGAAAACAAAAAGCACTCAAAAGTATTTATATTGTTTGCGTGAGGCAAAATCACGTTCTTTGCCCCCGATGGATCGCGAGCTTAAGCAGTCACTCTGCAATTACCTTGAAGGGTTTATTTCCGAAAATCGTAAAGCACGGCTTAACGCTGTTTTATCGGAACGTACCGCCCATCTCAGGATTGTGCTTGAAAATATATATCAGGCGCATAATGCCAGCGCCGTGTTGCGCAGCTGCGACTGTTTTGGCATACAGCACGTTCATTTTATCGAAAACCGCAACAACCTAAAAATAAGCGATGATGTGGCCCTTGGCAGCAGCAACTGGCTCAGCATACATCGCCACCGGGAAGCCGGGAACAACACGGTTATGGCCCTGCAAGAATTAAAACAGCAGGGTTACCGCATTGTAGCCACCACCCCCCACGAAAAAAGCCAGCCGCTTTCCTCATTGCCGGTAGATAAAAAACTGGCCCTTGTGTTTGGCACCGAAATGCACGGCATTTCTGAAGAGGTTTGGCAAACAGCCGATGAGTTTGTTTATATACCGATGTTTGGTTTCACCGAAAGCTTTAACATCAGCGTAAGCGCGGCATTGTGCATGCACGAATTAAGCACCCGCATCCGCAGCACGGTCAGCGATTTCAGGCTAAGCCCTGATGAAAAACTGGACGTTTATTACAACTGGCTTTGCCAAAGCATTGGCCAGAGCGAAGGCATCATTAAATCATTTTTAAACGACAAAAAGTGAAGCTGCAATGCCATCGGCCTGCAACAAGCCTTCGGCATTAAGCGCATAAACGCCGTTACGCTCTGTAATAAGTGCGTTATTTTTGACCTGCTTCACAAAATCAGTGGTTAAACCGGTTCCGAAAAGGGATGCCATTTCCTTTGTATCGCAACCCCAAAGGGTTCTGAGCCGGGTCATCACATATTCATTATATCGGTCGTGCAAACGCAATTCCTCTTTTTCAAAACAAGTTTCGCCGAGTTTTATTTTTTGAATGTAAGCTGCATTGCTTTTTATATTCCACTGCCTGCTATATCCATTACACGAGTGGGCCGATGGTCCAAAACCAGCATAATGCTTCAGTAGCCAGTAGTTGGAGTTATGCTTCGAAAAAAAACCAGGCAAACCGAAATTGGAAACCTCGTAATGCACAAAACCGGCATCTTCGAGTTTTCGTTTCATCAACAAAAATTGACTCCCGCTCAAATCCTCGTCAATCATTGGTTCGGTACCCCTGCTATGCATAACGCCCAGCCGTGTTTTTTCCTCAACCGTAAGGTTATAGGCCGAAATATGCTGTATCTTAAGATCAGTCACAGTATCAAGGGTCTTTTGCCAGCTGCTGGTGCTCTGAAATTTGGACCCATAAATAAGGTCAATGGTAATATTGTTAAAACCCGCCTCTTGTGCCAGTCTTACCGCCTCCAGCCCTTCCTTTGCAGAATGCGCCCGGTTCATCCATTTTAGCTCATCGTCATTAAAGCTTTGCAGGCCAATACTTAACCGGTTAACCCCAAAATTTTTCCATTGCAAAAGTGATTTAATATTTATATCGTCTGGATTTGCCTCAATGGTTAACTCCAGGTTTGATGACACCGTGTAAGTGCTGCCAATCCTTTCTATAATTCTTCCAAGTAGTTCAGGCAATAAAACGCTTGGTGTTCCTCCCCCAAAGTATACCGTTTCTATAGGCTGCCCGAGGTAGTCCTTTCTTTCATCTATTTCCTGAATAATCGCCTCAACCAGCTCAGATGCACGGGTAAGATTGGTGGAGAAGTGAAAATCGCAATAAATGCAGGACTATTTGCAAAAAGGAAT
>CALMNJ010000288.1 GCA_937868675.1 uncultured Bacteroidota bacterium
CACAGTCTCCGCAGGGCCCTGAACTTGGCCATTTCAACAAAGTAATCTGTACCCACGCCCATTTCAACCACAAAATCGGGAGGTGGTAGTTTTTTATTTATTAAACCCTCTATTCGATCAACCAGTTCTGCTATCGCCAGAGCTACTTCGTAATATGGAAGGCAGTTGAGGTTATTGTAAAGTGTAGTATCGCTGCTAATTAATTTTGCCTGGCTGAAGCAGGCGTGATTTGATACCGCATCAAACCAATTTTGGTAATAGGAAGGCAAAAATTTTCCGCAATTAACTGCCAGATTTGATAAGGGCTGCGGATAATTTTTTTCGAGATAAGCTGCCAGAGCCGGTAAATCATCAAGGGATGCTTTAAATGAAGGGTGAATAAAATCAAGCCGTATGCCATTCAGTATTTTTTCGCCAAAATGTCCGAACTGGAATGCGTTTACAGTAATTGCCTCTGCTCCATGGCCCAGCGCCTTTAACCATTCGCTGTTTATGTTTTCCATATCACCGCTTGTCCTCACGCCTATGTGCCAATCGCAATGGGTAAATGCCGGCTCGTAGGATTGTGATAGATGTTCTGCGGTATAAAACGGCTCAACAATAAATCCGTTATCGTTGTGCCAGCGCAGGGTTTCAAAGTCCTCTCCTTTCAAATCCTTAATAAGCTGGCTTTTCCATTCGGCTAAGTTCGAAGGTTTGAATTCTGAGAATAATTTTTCTGTCATTCGGTTTTACGTGTTTTACTTTTTGGTTAAATAAAACCTGTCTTTTTTTAGAAATGATATCTCCGATTAAAATATCTGGTTCACTTCCTTTTTAATCTGCTCAATGGCTATTTCGCTGGGGAGTTTTCGCCCCAGACCCGACACCACATTAAGTATCATCATTGCCAGTTCGCTGGCCGGCGCGTCATGAGCCACTTTGGTAGCCGAAATATTAATAAGCTTAAGCAGTTCTTCTTTGGCGTTTTTAACCAGTTCCCAGGCGCCGTAGCTAATGTATATTTGTTGAGCCAGGTTATGCTCATACTCGCTTTTAATATTCTTGATTAACTCCATGTGCAGTTGCTGGGCTGTCATTCCCATTTTATTAACGCGCACCACCAGTGTATTCGGATTTATCCGTTCCAGATAAATGACAATGCGTTCGTAAGCCTGCACCTTTAAAGGGGTGATGGCCGCCTGGTTCACTTTTCGCGCCTCAAACTCGCGCCGCCTTTCCTCGCTTTCCAAAAAATTACGGATGCTGAAGTAAGCCGTAGCGAAAACGATCCCTGATGGAATGACGATTTTTAATATTTCCCAAAATGCGTCCATATGTTGAATTTATTTGCCTTAAATATCGGTATAATTGCCAAAATTTAAAATGTTACACATCGGGTCCACCCTGGCCAAACTTCTTTCGCCATGTGTTTTTAACCATTCATTTGGAATCTACCGACCTTTGATGATTTCCTTGCCGAATAAGGTTAAACCGATACATTCCGAATGGTTTTCCTGAACGTTTTAACTAACCTCCTTTTCCTATCTTTGCATGGTTTGAAGGATAAACTACTTATACTGCTGTTTTTTGCTACGCTGATTGGCTGTAAAAAAGACCCTTCTCCGTGGAAGATCAACAATCTGGAGGGCGGTCAAATCCGCGTTTTCGGGCATGGCGGCATGGGTGAGTTGTATAATTACCCAATGAACTCCATGAAATCGCTGAACGATGTGCTTGACCTTGGCGCATTTGGCACCGAAATGGACGTTGAATTAAGTGCCGACAATGTACTGGTGCTTTATCACAACAATAAATTAGAGGACGGCACGCGCTGTGACGGCGTGATCCGTTCAAAAAACTGGAGCGATATTAAAAACTGTCACTATACGCACCCCATTACCAAACCTGCGCTTCTTATCAGTGCGGACGATTTTTTAAGTCAGAGGCGTGATGGTAATTTTCATTTTACGTTTGACTGCAAAGTTGAAGCCAACGACAACGAGGTATATATCCAGGATTTTACCAAACAGCTTTACGACCTGATTCTGAAATACAATCTTGTGGAAAGATGCACTATTGAAAGCTACAATATGAGTTTTCTGAAAGTGTTGCAGGAAAAAGACAGCCGGCTCAGATTATTTGTTCATGCCGACACCTATCATGATGCACTTGGTATAAATGCTCAGGTAAAACTGTATGGCATTACCATGGACCGGCTGCGGATAAGCGCTGCCGAGATTGACGATGCCCATGCCAGAGGCCTGCGTGTAGCATTATACAATACCTATACCGAAAAAGCCAATCTTGACGCCATTGAAATGAACCCCGACATTATTCAAAGCGACAAATGCGATTTTTTACTGAACGCGCTCAACTAATTTTTGTTCATTTTAGTTTTAGCCGTATGCCTGCGTAAACCATGCGCCCGTAAACCGGCCCCCAAACCATGCTGGCATCAAAATAGGGCCCGAAAGCTTGTGTGCCCGATACGATGGGATTATATTGTTTATAATCCAATAGATTTTCAAAGCCGGCATACAGGTTAAAATCCCAACCGCCAATTTTTGTGAGGTAAGTAATCTGACCCTGTAAATTAAAGTAGTCGGGCGACCAGGCCGGCCTTTTTAAACCATCGGGATTAAGCACTGTTTGGGGTAAACGTTTACGTCCGTTATATTGGGTAGTAAAATCGAACTGCCAGTGGTTGGCCTTGGTTTGGTATGCCAGATTAATGAAAGCACGGTGCGTCGAAACCATGCTTTTTTGCAATAAGCCCTGCCTGAAGCTGACACGCGTATCCACATAGCGGTAAGCTGTTTTTACAAGTAACCGTTTTCGAGGCTCCATGTTAAATTCAAACTGAGCGGTGTTTGAAAACGATGGTCCTTTTAGATTGTAAATCAAAACCTGCTGAGGGTTGTGGTCCACATCAACAACAACCTGGCTGCTGAAATCCGTTCGATAGATATCAAGCGTTACATACGCGTCGCGGTAATTGATTTTGAATTTTTGAGTGAAATTTACTCCATAGTTCCATGCGGTTTCAGGTTTTAAACCATATGGCATGGCATGGTGAGATGTATCTACACTCCAAACCCGCGAAGACACCATCAGAAAACTGTTGTCGCTGAAAATATTCGCGGTACGCAGAGCCCTGCCTCCGCTAAAACGTAATATACTGCCGGATGTAAATGCATAGCGCAGGTGTAACCGTGGTGTAAAAAACAATCCATAATAATTATGGTA